>DYQJ01000005.1 GCA_020719345.1 Draconibacterium orientale
CTATTTTTGGGCTTTTTACAAGAAAGTCACCATTTTTTTACGTTATCAATTATTTATTGATTATCAATTGTTTATTATTAATTATTCATTAAATTTATATGAATGCTATCAAAATTTATTTATTATTTTTTTTAACATTAATACTTCTGAATATTAATGCGCACGCACAAAAGAAACAGCTTATTTGCCAAAAAATAACTTCGCCTCCTACAATAGACGGCTTTTTAGGTGACTCTGTCTGGTTAAATAAACCAGTAGCAACAGATTTTATTCAATTAGACCCCGACAACGGCACAAAAGCAAATTTCAAAACAGACGTAAAAATAGTTTACGACAATGATGCCATATACATAGGCGTCATGATGTATGACAACGCACCAGACAGCATCTACAAACAACTTAGCCAACGTGACGAAATTTATATGTCCGACTTCTTTGGCATATATATAGACCCCTTCAATACTGGACTCGTCGCATACGGCTTTTTTGTAACATCAGCCGGCGTGCAAATAGATATGAAAGTAGAGACTTTTGAAGACGCAAGTTGGGACGCAGTCTGGTATAGCAAAGTTAAAATAATAGATGACGGCTGGAGCTGTGAGATGAAAATTCCATACTCAGCAATACGATTCTCTTCCGAAGAAAAACAAACTTGGGGAATAAATATGTTCCGAAATATACAGCGAAGACGCGAAAAAATAACGTGGAACTTTATTGATAAAAAAATAGAAGGTATTATCACGCAGAGCGGCGAACTTACAGGGATAGAAAATATTGTTCCGCCACTAAGACTTTCTTTTATGCCTTACTTCTCCAATTATTTTCAATATAACTCGGAGCATCAATCATGGACGCGCTCAACAAGAGGCGGAATGGATTTAAAATATGGCATCAACAAGAGCTTCACAATAGATATGATGTTAATTCCAGACTTTGGACAAGTACAATCAGATGACCAAGTATTGAACATTTCGCCGTTTGAAACTTATTATTCGGAAAAACGCCAGTTCTTTACCGAAGGGACAGAGCTGTTTAACAAAGCAAACATTTTTTACTCCCGCCGAATAGGAGGAGAACCTAAAAATTATTACCAAGCAGAAAACGAACTCAAAGAAAACGAGAAAATTATTAGTAATGTCGCTAATAATCAATTAATTAATGCTACCAAAATCACTGGAAGAACAAACAAATCTTTAGGAATAGGTTTTTTAAATGCTATAACTTTAAAATCGTTTGCAATCATAGAAGATACAATAACTAAACAAAGACGCGAATTTACAACCCAATATTTTACTAACTACAACGTATTAGTATTTGACCAGTCCCTAAAAAATAATTCTTATATAAGCTTGATTAACACAAATGTAACCGAGTTTCAAACCCAATACTTAGCCAATGTAACCGCTACAGATTTCAAATTTTATAACAAAAACAAGACCTATGCCATAGGTGGAAACTCGGCAGTAAGTCAAATTCACGACTCGCAAGACAGCCAAGAATATGGTGCTACGTACACTGTTTTCGTCTCTAAAACGAGTCAACGTTTTCGTTTTGACATCTATCACTTTCTTGAGACCGACAAATACAATCCCAATGACATGGGATATTTGCAAATGAACAATGCCGTAGGAGGTTTTATTGATTTGGCTTACAATTTCTACAATCCAATATGGAAGTTCATCTGGTGGCGAAATAATGTAAATATAACTTACGAGTCGTTATACAAGCCACTCGCATACAATAAATTACAACTTTCTACAAGTAACTATGTCACCTTTAAAAATTATATCACTCTCGGTATAAATTCCGCATACAATCTCCTCAACGAACACGATTATTTTGAAACACGAGTAGAAAATAGATATTTTGAAGTCCCTAATTGGTACTATTTTCAATTATATTTATCAACTGACTATCGCAAACCTATTGCCATGGACATAATACCCGGAATCTGGCGCTCTACACTCAACGACTTTAATGGCTACTGGATAACTTTTATCCCGCGTTTTAAAATAAACGACCGAATGTTGATAGTACATAACATAACAATAAACAACGAGATAAAAAGAAATTACGTAACACATGACAGCGAAAATGAAATATATTTTGGAAAAGACCTATTAAAAAATATCTCTAATACCCTTGAAATAGGTTATATCTTTAATAACAAACAAGGAATAAATATCAGAGCAAGACATTACCTGGCATCAGTAGATTTTACTGATTTTTATTTTCTTACAACAGAAGGACAATTATTTACTACAAATAACAGCTTTGATAACTACGACATAAACTTTAATATCTTTAATATAGATTTTATTTATAACTGGAACTTTGCACATGGAAGTGAGATGTCGGTAGCATGGAAAAATATCATCAATGCGTATGACGAAAAGATAATTACATCTTTTCATGAAAATATAAAACATACTTTAGAGTCTCCGCAAATAAATGATTTCTCATTAAAAATCATCTATTATCTTGATTATCAATATATGAAAAAAAATGTACTGTAAGTGTAAAACGAGAGTTTTAGAAAACTAATAAATCCAAATGCAAAATTATTTGAAATAAAATAATAGAAAATATTGCATGCGATGAAGGAAAAAATTTTAGACAAAATTTTATCACTTGAAGAATTGTTGATGATGAGAGTGCCAAGAAAATGACTTATCTTGTTTTTAGCCATAGAGAAATGAAAGGAATGAAAGTTTTTTCTTTCATTTCTTTCATTCCTTTGTGGTTCATTATTTTAACAATTTATCTAATAGTTCTTTTCCGGAAGAGAAGAACAACATGGCAAATATGAGCGCATTTAAGATGGTCAAAATAATAACAAAGAAATTGGTTCGCGAGTTTTTAGATTGTATGCTTTTTACTTTTTGCAATATCAATAAATTGGTCTCGTTTTTTAATACCGAGTCTAATATGGTATTGTTATCTATTTGATTTTTACGTATTTCGGATAGCAAATGAATCATTTTATTCAATGTTTCATTGGTCTCGGCTTGTTTTGTTGTTATTTGATTAAGCTGCGCTTCAAAATCTATACTATTAAGTTCTTTTTTCAATGTGGCAGTTGCCTGTGCGAGTTCTAAATAGCTGTTCAGTAGTTCATCTATTTTGTGCAACTTTTCTTCGTTGCTTAAAAGGGAGGCATTTATTCGTTCTGTTATCTTGTCGGCAAATATTTTTAAGCTTTGCTGATGAATGTCTACCTGTTTTTTATTTTCGTCTCCTATCTGATTAAGAATAGAACGATGATTATCTATTGCTCCTTTCAAATATTCATGCGTTAAATCTTCGGTTCGCAAAGAGAGCTCCGTATATTTTTCCAGTACTCTCTCTTCATCTCGCACTTTTTCTTGAAACAGCTCGTACAATTTTCTTACGTTTTCTTCCGAGTGACGATATGTCTTGTTTAAATATTCTGAATACAAGGCGATTATTTTATTTAGCTGCTCGGCATATTTTTCTTGTATAGCTCTAATATTCGTAACTGTGCCTTCAGTAAGGTCACCTACTCTTGTGATGTGTTTTACTGCACTATCTAAAAGACTTAGCTCGTCTTGTAGCTTTCGTAATTCTTTATTTATATTTTCTTCCATTAGTAATGTGTTATATTTCATTGTTTTATTTTAAATCCTTTTAAAAAATTGGCATTGAATTGTCTCAGCCATTCTACATGATATTTTAGCTCAATAAAATCTTCAAATTTTGACTTGATAGAGCTATTTTTTTCGTAAATTTTCTCCAATAAATAATTTTTGTCGCGGTCAACAATCTCCGAGTTCGCATGCGTAGTCATTTGCATCATAGAATATCCGGCATTTATTTTGGATAGTCCGTCACTGACAATCTGCTCGTTGTCCGAGTTATACAAAATATCGGCAAATCCATTAAGTATCTGGCAAATAGCATTGTTAGGATTTTCTTTGAGTAAAATATCTGTTGTTTTATATAGATGCGACAAGTTGTCTTTAAAATACGAGAGCTCTTTTATGTAATAATCTATAACTTCGTTATTTACAACAGAAATATTGCGCAAGCCAAATAAATATTTGGCATCAAAATAATCATTATGTAAGCTGCAAATATAATCTTTATTTTTTGAATATCCATTCTCAGACAAATTAGGATTCTTTATTTGTGTTGCTACCAGATTTTGCATGGACACCAACGAATCACGTCTTTTGGCAACAATATTTTGGTACCAGAATGTATTGAAAAAGATAAAAGATTTTTCTAACATGCTATCTGCTTCTATATCAGATAATTCTGACATCATCGTCTTCAATTTTTCTTCGGTTATATATAGTTTCAAATAATTTTGAAGCGAGTTATAATAAAAAATATCTTCCCGTTTTGTGAAATATATTGTTATCTCGGATTTGTGATAATTGATTGTATAATCGTCAATTATATTTATCAACCACATCTTATGAACTACCGACCATGTCTGATAAAAATTTCGGCAGCGATTATACAAATCTACTACTTGGTTATAATTATCTCGCGTGAACTTGCTAAGATTTAATTCATTGCGTTTGAGTAACAACTCTTGAAATTCATTGAAATTATTTGACAACTTATAAAAGTTGTTTAGTTGCGAGTCCTCAAAATTTTCCCATATACTTGCTTTAATCTTTTTTGCGATTCTCTCCACATAATCATTTGTGAAACCGACAGTTAGAGTATTTTCTGCATTTAGCGTCATCTCTTGTAACAAAGTTTTCATTCCTTTGCTATTCTCTTTTTTTGTTGTAGTTTCAAGCCATGTAACTAGGTCAGTTTCCGATTGCCGTTTGGTTTCTATGTCGTTTTTGGCAAAATACAAAATGCGTTCGTTCATCTCTTTGTCGTAAACGGAAGATTTGATAACAATCTCATTGCTTTTAAAATCTATGAATCCAATTAATTTTTCGGTTTTAAGAATATGCAATTGATGTGGATTCGTTCCCGGCTCGGTTCGTAATTCAAAGATGTCATCAAACTCATAATCAAGATGTTCCTTCAAATTATTGATAGGTGTTTCGGTAGAATAAGATATTTCATTTATCAACTCCTCAAAGATAAACACATTTTTTTCGGCAGTTAGATGTATTTTATCAAAGATAATATTTAATAAATTTATATCAGCTTCTTGATTATTGAAAAAAGTAGTTATCAAGGCATTATCTATTTGTCGTCCTGCACGCGCATTGGTTTGTATAAAATGCTCTACCGACAGTGGTAAATGCAGATGTACTAAGTTATTGATTCCTTGCATATTTAATGCCACACGAATAGATTGTGAGGCAATTAATATATTTTTTTCTTTATTTTTAAAACTTCTATAATCGCGGTACGAGTTATAACTTTTTATCTCACTAACGGCAAAAAAGCCATCATCTATCGTGCCTTCAAATTTGGCGAGAGATAAATTTTTCGCATTTTCCAATTTATCATAAATTCCATCACCTGTCTTTGTAGAGACACTTGTAAGTCCCTGTTGTTCAGTGCAAACGACTAATAAATTGTTGTCATTAGTAATTTTTTCCTCAATAAAATTAAACAATCTTTGTTGCTTATATATCTTAACGGCATTTTCAAGCATTGTAGAATCAGAGAGTTCTTCCGGATTTTCTATTTTTATATCAACAAATTGAAAATCCAGATTATTAAAATTATTTTTGTCATGCAATATTTTCAAATTGTTGTCTAATTTATTAGTAATGTCATAAATAACATTATAACTGCAATACGAAGAGAAAATATACAACGGCAGATGTGTCAAATTAGTTGGTTTACAATAAGTTTGCAAATTTCTTATTAAAGACGAATGCGCCATAGAAAAATCGTGTCCCCATTCGGAGATGCTATGCGCTTCGTTAATTATTGCCGAAGAAAATGTTAAATTATTTTGTTTCATCTCGTTTAAAACATTTCTAAACTCTTGGGTTAAAAACATTTCTGCCGATATTAAGATAACTAATATTTCTTTATTTTTCAAGTTATTTAAGACTTTCTGTTTCTCTAACATCTTTGTTTGTAAGCGATTGACATAATAAATGCTATCTATTCCCTGATTTTTCATCTCGTCTATATATTCTTTGAGCGCCGACATGTTGGCAGGTATTACCATTGTGATGGCATTTTGAAAGAAATTAACAAATAAAGCAATGAAATTTCTATTCTGTGAGAATGCCGAGCTGACAAGACAATTATTTAATCCCAACGCCGACAAAACAAATTCTAACTCGTTGTTAGACAACTCATATTTACGAAAAATAGTCCGTAAAAAGAAAGTTATACTATCGGTAACCGATGAGATTCTTTGTTCTGATATTTGATTATCCGGAGTAGAATATAAATCTTGATATTTTGTTAATTGATTATTAATAAGGAATTTGCGTCTGGATTTTTGTCCGCGAGCGCTGCGAATTTGTGCATAATATTTAGCCGAGTTATTAAGATATTTGAAATCTATGCCGTTTCGTCTTAGAACAGAAACATCAACAATCAAATCAAAATAACGACTTGATTCAAAATCTGATATAAGATATTTCTCACCTTGATAAAGCACATTTAGCTCTGCTTGTTCAAACTCTTCGCTGTGATAAATAGTTAAATTTATTTTGGGTAATTTGCGTTGCGCATTTTCTATAATAGCGAAATTTTTGAAATAAAGTTTAAAATCTTCTATGGCAAGAAATCCGCAAGGAATGTCTTGCTCTATGACCGCAATATTCCACTGCTCTTGGTCTATGTTTAATTTATTAGCTAAAATAAATTCTATTAAAGTCTTATGAATGCGTGCTATAGCAAGCGGCGCCAATGCTATTTGCAGTGCTTGACGTCCGTCTTCGGTCTTGTACAAAGGTGTTTTAAAAAATTTTTGAATATTCTCAAAATAATCATCAGACAAAAAATATGATAACAATTCCAAATCTTTTTCTATGTTTTGGAAGCTGTCTTTTTTTAATCCTATATATGCATCCCAATTGACACTTTTTAGGAGTTTGTTTTTTAATTCTTCCGCTTTATAATCACTAAAATTATTGTCGGCGTCGTCTTCTAAGTTAATAATAATTCCTTTATAGTCTCGCTCCGTAAATGGTGATTCTATGGAGAAGCTGGTCTTTTCATATAAAAAATTATAACTTGCGTTTTTTGTTAATCTGTCTATATCTTCAAAATTATTCTCGTGATTTTCAATTATATTTTTATAAGTTCTTCCGAAATCTATCATCTGAATCAAATAGTCACCGTAATATAGTGGCAGAATATCTAAGACAAAATATTTTTGCAATAAGACTTTTTCATCTTTTGTGTCATAAGTATATTTAGTAAAATATTTCTTATCAAAACGTGGCTCAACAATATGAAGTGCTTGATATATAATACGTTTGAAGTCATCGGTAGTAAAATTATATACAATGTCGTTCTGTGCGGTTATTTCTTTGGTAGTTTTAGAAAACGTATTCGCTATCATATCTTCAATAAAACACGAGGGACGAGTAGGCAGACCGCGGGTAAGCAGATTATTGAATCGGCACAAAATAGAGTCCATATTTGTGTGCTTCAAGTCGGCATTGGTCTCTAATTCAAAAAATGACAGCTGCCGCAATAAGTCCGTTACTTTATGTTTATTTTTATCTTGTAAAAACAAATTTTTTATCCCGTCAATAAAATAAGACGCTTGTAATTGTGCCATCAGAAAAAGTTTAGATATTTTTATATAAAAAATTTTTCAAAAATAGTTTTTTTTTTTTATCTTTCAAAAATAATTTTAATTAAAAAAATATTAATAATTTTAATACTACGAAGTATGGAGAAGAAGTATTTAGATATAAAGACGGAAATATACGAAGCTGTACAAAATAACCTTCCAGTTGTCTCCCTTGAAAGCACGATAATATCACATGGGATGCCGTATCCACAAAATGTAGAGATGGCTAAAAGGTGTGAGCAGATAATTCGCGACAATGGCGCAATCCCCGCTACAATAGGCATTATCAACGGCGTAATAAAAATCGGTTTAAGTGACTCAGAGTTAGAATATATGGCTAATTCTAAAAATATAGCGAAGGTCAGCCGCCGCGACTTTGCATGGATAGTCTCAAAAAAATTAAGCGGCGCCACTACCGTTGCCTCAACTATGATTGCCTCAAAACTCGCCGGTATAAAAGTCTTTGTTACCGGAGGCATCGGAGGAGTACATCGGGAAGCCGAAAAAACTTTCGATATATCTGCTGACTTATATGAACTCGCAACTACCAATGTAGCAGTGGTTTGTGCCGGTGCGAAATCTATTTTAGATTTAGGACTAACCCTTGAATATCTTGAAACGCATGGCGTTCCGGTAATAGGTTATAAAACAGACGAATTACCGGCTTTTTATACCCGAAAAAGCGGACATAAATTAGTTTTATATTCGGACAGCATCACCGAAATAGCACAAATGATAAAGACAAAATGGGAATTAAAACTTGACGGCGGAATAGTTGTAGCAAATCCTATCCCTGAAGAATTTGCCATGAACGAATTTGTTATCGCAAAAGCAATAGAAGATGCCTTAGATAAAGCAAAATATTTTAAGATACATGGAAAAGAACTGACTCCATTCCTCCTCGCCGAGATAAAAAATATAACCAAAGGCAAAAGCTTAGATGCTAATATACAATTAGTTTACAACAACGCACTAACCGGAGCGCTCTTAGCAAAAGAATTGGTTGATGAATAATTATTCAGATATCCGAATTATCTTTTTTGCATTTTTTATGTGCATATCATAAATCGGGTCACTATGGGGATTATTATTTGCTGCGGCTTTTTTATAAATCCCCTCTAATATTTCCATGCCTGCTTCTGCCGAGTGCAAGAATAAGTTTCGGTGACTCAATCCTATGGCAGAGACATTAGTTATTTTTGCCTTCTGCGGATAGAATTTTAAGACCATTCCATTTTTTTTGTTCTGTATCTTTATAAGATTAGATTTTTTAGCTTCAAACTTAAAATTGTCTGTATTAAAAGCATTCCTCCAATCTTTAATATATGTATCCGAATTTTCTATTTTAGAAAGTTTAGTGAATAAAACCGAGTTTTCATCATACAATTTAACATCTTTGACCACCATTGAACTATCTACTCCCACTGATATAAGTGCTATAATATTTGCTTTTCGGAGAGTAACGGCTTCGTTCCAGTTCTCAAAATTAGAAGTCACGTAGTACCATTTTTTGCCATTATCTATAAAAGTACTATCATGTTGATTCTCTATCCATATATAATTTCCCTGATTGTCGGTGTATCCGTCTGTTTTTTTAGTATAAAATGTTGTTTTACACAAGATTAATACCATGAAAAGATAAGTAAAAATGAAAGTATATTTCATAAAGATTCAAGTTTATTTTGCATTTTTAATTTGCATGTTTTTTATTTTTAATTTTAAAATATTGGTTTAATTTACTTTGCGTCTTTGCGTGATAATTAATTTTCCACAAAAATAATTGAATAACCGTAACTATTTAGCACCTATCAATGTATTGAATATCAATATTTTTTCTCGCAGAGTTCCGCAAAGTTAAAAAACGCAGAGTTTCGCAAAGAATTGATTACCAATAAATTTAGATGCTAAATAGTTACGAATAACCTAAATTATCTATAATCTTCGCGTAAAAGAAATATTAAGAGTATTGTTCCACCATAGGTCACCATATTTTTTGACATTTATAAACGAGTAAGAATTTCCCATATTTAACATCAGTTTTTCACTAATATAATAATTTATGCTCCCATAAGTGCAAGGAGCAAAATTTCTTAGTTTCAAATCTCCGTAATGTGAAGGACTGTTGCCACGTATCAAATAATCAAAATTCAATCCCGCGGTCAGCGAAATATTATGATAAACAACGACTTCTAAAAGAAGAGGCACCTGAATATAATGCAGGTGAACTCGGTAATAATCTTGATTTTTTGCATTGGCGGCACCTTTATTAATATATTCAACCCCGGACTGAAGCTTAACGTTGTCAGAGAACGGATAACGGACATCTATCCCAAAATGTCCACCTATTTTGTGATAACCGCCGTAACTATCGCCATCTATTTGCGAGGCAGCAAATCCCAGAACTAACAATCCCTCAAAGCTCTGCGAGTAAATATTTTTAGAAACCAGCAATAATATTATGAGTAATATTTTTTTCATAACTCCGGATGTTTCAATTTTTGCAGATAACGTTTTATCGTCTTTTCCAATCCCAGATAGAGAGAATCCGAGATGAGTGCATGTCCTATAGAAACTTCGGCAGTGTACGGTATATGTCTCACAAAAAACGCTAAGTTGTCAAGATTCAAATCATGTCCTGCATTTATTCCAAGTCCTATGGAATGTGCTAATTGCGCGGCTCGTTTAAAATCAGCAATAGCTTTTTCTCGTTCCATGTAATAATATTTTGCATACGGTTCGGTGTACAACTCTATTCTGTCGGTCTCTATTTTTTTTGCTTCTTCTATATTTTTCAAATCAGTATCTACAAAGATAGAAGTACGTATTCCATTTCGTCTAAATTCACTAATAGTTTCTTTTAAAAAAGAAGCATTTTTCTCTACTTGCCAGCCCGCATTTGACGTCAAAGCATCCGGCGGGTCGGGAACAAGAGTAACCTGATGCGGTAGCACTTCTAAGACGAGGTCAATAAACTTCTTGTCCGGATATCCTTCTATATTAAACTCGGTTGCTATAAGAGGACGTATTTCGCGAACATCGGAATATCTGATATGACGTTCATCCGGACGCGGATGCACAGTGATTCCTTGCGCGCCAAATATCTCACAATTTATTGCTGCCATCAGCACATCCGGCACATTTCCACCTCGCGCATTGCGAATGGTTGCAATTTTGTTTATGTTTACACTTAATTTTGTCATCGCATTTGTTTTTTATCTTTTTTTAAAATTATTTTCTGCAAAGTTAGTTACTATTTTTCAATAAATTAAAATTTTTTTGCAAAAAAAATCTTTTATATTAATTTTTTTTGTATTTTTGGCAATAATATTTTGAAAATGACAGCAAAAGAACTTATTTCTAATAAAATCCCGGCACTAACCCCGGAGGACACCGGACACCGAGCATTAAATTTGATGGAGATTTTTAAACTCTCGCATCTGCCTATCGTAATAGATAACGAACTACGAGGCATTATATCCGATAATGAGATTAATAAAACTAATCTCTTAAACAATAAAATACGAGATTACAGCTCGCCACTGCTAACAGATTTTATCTATGAAGACCAGCACGTTTACGAAATAATTGAAAAAGTAAACAATACCAAGCTCTCGTTAATTCCGGTACTTGATAAACAGAAAAAATATATCGGCGCAATCACGTTGTTGGATTTAATAGAATTTTTCGGAAACACTGAAACCATCAGAACGCAAGGAGCGCTCATCGTCATAGAAATAAATGCAAACAGCTATTCTCTCACACAAATAGCTAATATTATTGAGGGAAACGGCGCCAAAATACTCGGATTACACATAAACAGAATCCCCGAAACTAATCTCTTGGAGATAACTATTAAATTAAATACGACTAATTTAACCGCAATAATACAGACTTTCAACCGATACAGCTACGAGATAAAAAATTCTTTCATGGAAGATGAATTTACAAAAAGTGTGTATGAAGATAGATATGAAAGCTTTATTAATTACTTAAATCTTTGATTATGACTAAAATAGGAGTTCTATCAGATACACATGGCTCACTCAATCCTAAAATAGTGGACTTCTTGTCCGAGTGTCAAGAAATATGGCACGCCGGAGACATCGGAAGCTTAGATATTATTGAT
Source organism: Draconibacterium orientale (assembly GCA_020719345.1). Lineage (GTDB taxonomy): Bacteria > Bacteroidota > Bacteroidia > Bacteroidales > DYQJ01 > DYQJ01. Next base: position 11,838 of record DYQJ01000005.1, read on the forward strand.
AAATTAAAAACCAATAAAACGCTAAGAGCCGTCTTCGGAAACATTGACGACGCCCGTTTAAGAAGTGAAACATCTGATATGATACGCTTTAACTGTGAAGGATTTGACATCTTGATAACTCACATCGCCGGAACTCCAAGCAGATATGATAATAAGATAAAAAAAATTATGGCACTAAAGTCCCCGAATATATTAGTTTGTGGACACTCGCATATCTTAAAAATATTCTTTGACAAAAAAAATGACTGTTTGTTTATTAATCCCGGAGCAGCCGGTGAATATGGAAATCACATAGTAAAAACAGCACTCCGTTTTGACTTAGATAATAAAGATATAAAAAATATGGAAATTTTGGAAATACAAAAATAATTTATTACTTTTGCAACGGCAAATTATTGATAGCGTAAAATAATGGTGACTAAACACGCTATTTATTTTATTTTCAAGTACTTATAAAATTCGTTTATTTATAATTTTGTATATACATTTTAAATGTTATATTATTGAAAATCAGATATATAAAAAAATATTTGTATATATGAAAAATCAGTAAATTTGAATTTTGGTCACTATTTTTATACGCTACCAAATTATTGTTCATTATTAATTATTCATTTACTTAGATTATGTTTGAAAATTTATCGGAACGTCTTGAAGCGTCCTTGAAAATATTCAAAGGACAACATAAAATTACGGAAATAAATATAGCGGAAACACTTAAAGAAGTCAGACGAGCATTATTAGATGCTGACGTAAACTATAAAATAGCAAAAGACTTCACCGCTACAGTCAAGGAGAAAGCATTAGGAGCAGATGTCCTCACATCGTTACAACCTGGACAACTGATGGTAAAAATCGTTCACGACGAACTCGTGCTGTTAATGGGAGGAGATAGAGTAGATATAAATATAAAAAACAAACCTTCTATCATACTGATGGCTGGACTACAAGGATCCGGAAAAACAACTTTTTCTGGCAAACTCGCAAACCTCTTAAAAACTAAAAAAGCAAGGAATCCTCTTCTTGTTGCTTGCGACGTTTACAGACCCGCAGCGATAGAGCAGCTAAAAGTTCTCGGACAACAAAAAGGAATAGAAGTGTACACTGAAATAGACAATAAAAATCCTATCAAAATAGCAGAAAATGCGGTCAAATATGCCAAACAAAAAAACTATGACATAATTATTGTGGACACCGCAGGACGTCTCGCAATAGACGAGCAGATGATGACCGAAATTGCAAATATCAAAGCCGCTATAGAGCCCCAAGAAATACTTTTCGTAGTAGACTCCATGACCGGACAAGATGCCGTAAACACTGCCAAAGAATTTAACGAACGACTAAATTTTGACGGAGTGGTGCTTACTAAACTTGACGGCGACTCAAGAGGCGGTGCCGCATTATCTATCAAATATGTTGTAAACAAACCTATTAAATTCATTGGGACAGGCGAAAAATTAGATGCCCTTGACTATTTCTACCCGCAAAGAATGGCAGACAGAATACTCGGAATGGGAGACGTCGTGACATTGGTAGAAAGAGCGCAAGAACAATTTGACATGGAAGAAGCTAAAAAATTGCAAAAGAAAATCGCTAAAGACCAATTTAATTTTAACGACTTCCTATCACAAATCAACCAAATCAAAAAGATGGGAAATATTAAAGAACTCGCCAGCATGATACCCGGAATAGGGAAAATGATGAAAGACATAGACCTCGAAGACGACGCCTTCAAAAGCATCGAAGCTATTATACAATCTATGACCCCCGCAGAACGTGAAGACCCTCTCCTACTAAACGGAAGCCGAAAGAAAAGAATAGCACAAGGTAGCGGAACTGACATACAAGAGGTCAACAGATTGATAAAACAATTTATGGAGACCCGCAAAATGATGAAAATGATGACCAATTTCAAAGGTAAAAATCTTAACAGAGCCGTAAACTCAATGAAAATGTTTAAATCTTAATATCATGCAAATTATTGACGGAAAAAAAATCGCTGAGCTAATTAAGACGGAAATAGCACAAGAAGTGAAAGAACTGATTACCAGATACGGTAAAGCTCCGCATCTTGCCGCTATTCTCGTAGGAGAAGATGGAGGTAGTGTAACGTATGTCAATCATAAAGTCAAAACATGCAACGAACTCGGTTTTGAGTCCACGCTTATAAATTATCCGAGCAACGTATCCGAAACCGAGCTATTAAACAAAATAGAAGAACTAAATAATAATACTGACATTCATGGTTTTATTGTGCAACTTCCTCTCCCTAATCATATTGACGAACAAAAAATTATAGAAGCCGTATCCGTAAGCAAAGATGTAGACGGTTTTAACCCGCTTAATGTAGGTAGAATGTCAATCGGATTACCCGCTTTTATCTCGGCTACCCCGCAAGGAATTATTTTCTTGTTGGAGAGATATAATATTGAAACTGCCGGTAAAAATTGCATAATATTAGGAAGAAGTAATATCGTTGGAAAACCAATGGCTACGCTGATGGCACGAAAAGGTTACCCCGGTAATTCTACTGTAACTATTTGTCACAGCAACACTAAGGACTTGAAAGAGCATACTTTAAAAGCCGACATAATTATCGCCGCACTCGGTAAACCCGAATTTGTAACTGCAGATATGGTCAAAGAAGGGGCTGTTGTTATAGATGTAGGCACAACACGAGTAATCTCTCAGGAAACCAAAACGGGCTGGAAACTCAAAGGAGATGTTAAATTTGACGAAGTAGCTCCTAAAACGTCATATATTACTCCCGTACCCGGCGGAGTAGGTCCAATGACAATCGTTTCACTAATGAAAAATACACTTATTGCAGCTAAAAACGCTTTTACTTCTAACGTAAGATAAAAATATAACAAAAAAGAATCTTGGAACGTTCATAAAATTGAGTATTTACATTTATTTTAATCATTGAAAATCATAATTATCAATCAAATGTAAATACAAAAAGATGAAAAATATGAAACAAAAAATAATTACGGTAGATCAATATATATCATCGTTTCCGGAAGATGTTCAGATTATATTAGAGAAAATACGAATGATATTGAGAACTCACGCACCTGAGGCAATAGAAAAAATAGCGTACCAAATGCCGGCTTATTATCTTGGAAAACCGCTGCTTTATTACGGCGCTTATGAAAGACATATCGGTTTATATGCAATGCCTTCTGCCAACACAGCTTTTAAGGAAAAACTGAAACAGTACAAACAAGGGAAAGGTTCTATACAATTCCAACTCAACGAGCCAATACCTTATGAACTGATAACAAATATAGTTAAATACAGGGTGATAGAAAACTGTATTGTTTGATTTGAAAATATTTTATTTTAACGACTAAAATTATATAAAAAAGGAACATGTCTGAAAACAAAGAAATTAAAGATGATAAAAATAAAGAGGTAGCACAACCGACTAAGAAACGAAATTTCAAGAACAATATTTTCTGGATTTACGGAATAATATTATTAGGGATCTTAGCTATACAGTTTTTCAATTTCGGAGGCACGCCGCCAACAGTAGAGTACAATCAACTAAAATCTCTGATAACTGCAAAAGAGATAGAAAAGATGATTGTCGTTAGTGATAAAAAAATAGAAATTTATATTAAACCCAGTTTACTCTCGCAACAAAAATTCGCAGAGCTTACCGAGAAGAAGATTGACTCGCAAGGTCCTCATTATTACTACAATATCAATTTGCATACATTAGAACGTTTAGAAGAGCAAATTGAACAGCTTCAGAAAGATTTTGCCGAAGACGACAAAATTTATATAGCCAACAATGTCCGAACAGATGTATGGAGCGAAATTCTTAGCTGGCTAATTCCTATCGGTTTATTAGTCTTCCTTTGGATATTCATTTTCAAACGAATGGGAGGCGGCGGCGGAGTCTTCAACATGGGAAAATCTAAGGCGAAGATATTTGATAAAGAAGACTCTCAAATAAAAATAAATTTTGCTGACGTAGCAGGTCTCGTAGAAGCAAAACAAGAAATCTCCGAGATAGTAGATTTTCTCAAGAATCCAGATAAATATACCAAACTCGGTGGCAAAATACCGAAGGGAGCGCTTCTTGTAGGTCCTCCCGGAACAGGAAAAACTCTTCTCGCAAAAGCAGTAGCAGGAGAAGCCGCAGTTCCATTCTTCTCAATGTCGGGTTCCGACTTTGTTGAAATGTTTGTAGGAGTTGGTGCCTCACGAGTAAGAGACCTCTTCGCACAAGCAAAAGCTAAGGCGCCTTGTATTATTTTTATTGACGAAATAGATGCGATAGGACGCTCACGAAGCACTCGCGTAAGCTTCAGCTCAAACGATGAACGCGAAAATACATTGAATCAACTACTCACCGAAATGGATGGTTTTGACACTAACACCGGAGTTATTATCCTCGCCGCCACCAACAGAGCAGATATATTAGATAGCGCACTGATGAGAGCAGGACGATTTGACCGACAAGTTATGATAGAGCTGCCAGACCTGATAGAACGTTCCGAAATATTTAAAGTACATTTGAAACCACTCAAAACCGCAGAAAACTTAGATGTGCAGTTCCTCGCAAAACAAACGCCCGGATTCTCCGGCGCAGATATAGCAAACGTATGCAATGAGTCCGCGCTGATAGCAGCTCGCAAAAACAAGGAAATGGTTGAAAAACAAGACTTTCTCGACGCCGTAGACCGAATAATTGGAGGATTAGAAAAAAAGAACAAGATTATTACAAGTAATGAGAAACGTACTATTGCTTATCACGAAGCCGGACACGCATCGGTCAGCTGGATGCTGGAACATGCGCACCCGCTTATAAAAGTTACAATAGTCCCTCGCGGGAAAGCACTCGGCGCCGCATGGTACCTGCCTGAAGAACGACAACTCGTTACGAAAGAACAAATATTAGATGAAATGTGTGCTACCCTCGCAGGAAGAGCATCAGAAGAAATATTTTTTGGCAGAGTCACAACAGGAGCGCTTAACGACCTTGAACGAGTCTCAAGACAAGCACATTCTATGGTAGTATATCTCGGAATGAGTGACAAGATAGGTAATATCAGCTACTATGATTCCTCCAGCGAAAACGAATACGCTTTCCAAAAACCTTACAGCGAAAAAACTGCCGAACTTATTGATACCGAAGTAAAAATAATTATAGAAGCCGCATATCAACGGGCAAAAAGTATCATCACTGAAAATAAAGATAAAGTAGAAAAACTCGCCGAAAAATTAATCACAGCCGAAGTAATTTTTACCGAAGACGTAGAAGAAATTTTTGGGAAACGAAAATTTGAGAATCAACAGCGAAACGAAGAAATATTACAACTAAACAAGAAATCCGAATAACTTGAATTTTTATCTTTGCGAAACTCGGCGAGAGATATTTGATTATCTATTTCAGTCCGAGTTTTTTGCAATTTTTCAAAAAAAATAAAAGCTATGAATTTTGAACATTTAATAAATTTAATAGATAAAACACATAATGTGTTGCAAAGCAATGCAATAAAAGCTGTAAACAGAAACTTAACCATCAGAAATTGGTTAATAGGTTTTTATATTAAAGAATTTGAACAAAACGGCGAAGATAGAGCAAAATATGGTGAAAAATTATTGCAAAAAATAGCAGAAAAAATTTGTATAAAAGGACTGTCAGAAACGGGCTTAAAACGATGTCGTTTGTGGCTACCCACGTAATCTTGGACAAAATTTTGAACCATATAAGGAATATAAGGTCATATAAGATTGACTGGTACAACTTATATGACCTTATAATTCTTATATGGTTCAAAATTTTGTCCAACTTTATAAGGGTAGCCCAAAATTCTATACGGCACTTCTTGGTGATGATTAACAACTTTTTCTTTACCTATCCAATTTAGTGTTGGCATATTTTAAATTTATCGGTTTATGAGTGTTTGTTTATCGTTTATTTTGTAGTTGCGGACATTTTGTCTCATGGTACAAAAGTAATTTTTTTTAGATTAAATGCAAATTTTTTTTTCATAAAAAAATATATGGTGTGTTAAGAAGTGCAATTATTGCATATTTTTATTTTTCTGCGATGCGTTAATATCGTGCTTTTAAATTTGTTAGCTGCTTCTGAGTTAATAATATCTTTCAAATTATTAGTTCTGAGATTTCCAAAAATGTGGTCAGCATTTTTATCAAAACAGCATGGAAGTACATCTCCTTCCCACGTAATTGCTGTTGCGTTCCATAGTCTTTGGCATCTGTTGTTTAATTGTTTTCGCATGAGATATTTGCCGTTTTTTAATATATATCTTGAGTATTTTTTTTGTAAAGGGATTAAATTTGCGTTGTTTATAAAATCATATACTTGAATAGTTTTAAGTTCTAATTTATTTACTTTTAAAGATTTACACAGTTTTTGCATGTCGCTGATTTGCGATTCGTTATACGAAGTGACAAGGAATTGTATTACAATATATGGTTTTATTGTTTTTAATCTTTTTTTTGTGTCGGACAGATTTTTAACGCCATCTATAACTTTCTGCAACCTCCCTCCTACTCTATATGTTTGATATACATTTTGAGTTGTTCCATCTATGGAAATAATAATTTTATCTAAACCACTTTTAATCAAATTATAACAATTTTCAGGAGAAAGAAAATGTCCATTAGTAGAAGTTGTGACAAAAATATTTTTGGAGTTGGCATATTTTATCATCTCAAAAATATCTTTGTTTAAAAAAGGTTCGCCTTGAAAATAAATGAACATATTTAACAAATATTTGTAAGTTTGGTTGGCAATATTTATAAAATCAGTCGTGTTCATATATCCTGTTTGTCGGGTCAATAATTTTAGTCCGCTGGGACATTCTTTACATTTCAAGTTGCAAAAATTAGTTGGCTCTACCGAAATAGAATATGGCATTCCCCAAGTTATAGGTTTGTTAGCAATAACAGATATAATATAGCTGATAGTTATTTTGAAGAAGTTTAATATTTTAAGTAGCGTTATTTTTTTTAGAAATATAATAATCAACATAATTTATAGTATAAGTAAATTATAAATTATAAATTATAAATTAAGAATTATAATTTGGCTTTTGCTTGAATATCAAGTAGTTGTAAATTATAAAATCCGAAGTTATTTTTTTAATTTTACTAAATTTCAACTTTGCCAAAGTTGAAAACTTTGGCAAAGTTTAAAAAGTCTAATTGTTGTTTAAGAACTTAATTACGGCAAATTTAGCTGCGGCTATGGTTTCGCGATTAGCTTTCTCCATTATTTTGCTGCGATTGAGGTCTTCTACGCTGAGGTGTCCATGCATAATTAGGAGTTGTAAAATCATGTTATTAACAATTGTATCTTGCGAATACCCTCTTGCGATATAAAGTTTATGACATTCGGCGAAAAATTCTTCGGAGAAATCATTGTTATTTGGTAAGCTCATTATTTGCAAATAAGTTTCGGAGAAGCTGTTTATTTCTGTATTAATATTAGGAGTTACGAGTAGTGGCGAAAATTCGTAGTTCTTTTTAAGTGGCTTAAACCCTTTTAGTTTTGACATGTTAATAACAGTTTTCATGTCATCGATTCTAACAAACTCGGCTTTTCGCATTTGTTCTATCTGCCAGAGGACGAAGTTGTATCTAAGTATTTCGGGACTGAGATAAGTATCCACGAATATATGTTTGTAATGTTCTATTACGGTGTTTCTAACTTTTTGTTTATTTGCGTTAATTTCGGGATTTTCTATGCGTACTTCTTGTATTAGTTTTTGCAGTTCTTCGGCGGCTTTTTGTGGTCCGGAGATTTCTCTGCCTTTTCTACCTATGTCAGTAGATAATAGTCCGAGTTGAATTTTCGTTCCTTTACCTTTTCCATATTTTCCTTTCAAAATGTTGAGTAAGTGCAATTTAGTTTCAATTTGTCCTTCTTCCGAGATGAAAGGTTGTCCTGTAGGCGTGCTTGCGAGAGCATTAAACATGTTTGCAAACATATTTTTAGTTATCCAGACGCTAATAGTATTGTTATTCGTGTCGGTAGCGGTGGCGTTAAACCGATTTTTTATTATGTCAAATTGGATATTTAGTATCTTATAAGTGACATTATTTTGTATAAAAGTTTTGTCCACAAAAATTTGTTTGACAATATCTTCTATGTCAATTTTATCAATCAATTTATATGATGAAGCCAAATAGAAATCAGTTGTACGGTCGTCTTTTTGCCAGTCGAGTATCTCGTCAAGATAATTTCCATGTTTATCAAGAACGGAGACGATATTAGGATATGCTGTATATCTTAACAAAGTTCGTTGAAAATGTGGGTGGTCTGAGCTGGTGGCTTTTTCTTTTCGTTCGCCATGCGATTCGCGGTAGTAAATAAAATTTTCGGGGTTGTCGTATCTGATAACACCGGCTTCTTGTCTTGCGAAATTGCTTGCTGTCAGCATAATATCAATTTTATAAGGCATTGAGATGTCGCAAAGTCCACTGATAGTGCTTCGTGAGTTGAGGTCTTCTACGTTGCTGTCCGAAGCGTTTTCAAAGAGGGAATTGTAATATTTTATATATTCCGGGTCAAAGTCGGTTACTCGTGAGAAGTCACCTACTTCGGTACCGATGCCATATAAATTTCCTTCTTGGTCAGGGAATATGTGGAACATGTCACCGGCGATTAATTTGATAGAGCGTATTCTGTTCATGTCTTTTTTCAACCACTTCAACATTAATGCGGCAAGCATTTCGGATTTTCCTACTCCACTGTCTCCGCTTACTTCTACCACGAATATTGCGCCGTCTTCTTCTTCTACGGCAAACATAGAGCCGTGTACGGGTATTCCTCCCATCTCTTTAACTTTTTCATTTATCATCGTGAGTCTCGGTTTCTTAACATCACCAAAATAGTCCACCTTCTTTTTTAGCGGAGTGATGAGTGTTTTTATTTTGCCGTTAGGTCCATTTAAGTCAAAATAACCTATTTGCGGGAATGAGATGACTTTTTCAGGAGCGCCGAGTATCATAATCACATCCGGCACAAACGTTTTTATTTGTTCCAACGTGACATCGTTATAGCTTAGCAGTCTGTAATTATCAGCCAGATATTTAATATAAGATTTGTGAAAGACAACTAATTCTTTAATAAGTCCTTGCGCTATTATTTTGCAACGGTAGTCTTGCTTGTCTATATTTTTGACAAATTTTTCTAATCGTTTGGCAAAAAAGTCGGCATTCGGCTTAGGTGCGAGATTTTTAATGTAGTCATTGATAGAAGGATTGAGTTTAGAATTTTCTATTCCTTTCTTTCGCAATTCTTCTTCGTGTTCGGTTCGGTCAATTTTGTGAAATGGATATTCGCGTTTTTTGGCGTCAGTAACTATTCGGGTGTGCATTTGTACGGGTTGCTCGGCGGAGATGACTCCACAATTTTTTAACATCTCGTTGATCCATTTTAAAGAGCCGTTATTGTAGTAATATAATATATTCTCTTGATTATCAAATCCGGAGTATATAGTTATGCCATGTTGTATCATCTCGTTAATAGCCGAGTTTTGACGTTTGAACTCTATTTCAGTGAATTTCATTAAGAAGTGAGTATATTTATCATAATATTCGGTGGACTTGGTTCTATTTATTATATCAATGATAAATATCGCCATTCTGCGGCATTCGTTATGGAGATTCGTTATAGAAATTTTGGTATTTTCTGTCTCGCCAATTTGCAATAAAATAGATTCTAATTCGGTATTCAACAAATCATATAAAATATTTTCTGCGAACATTACATCTTGCGAATCAGAGTATTTAACTATTTGATTTTCATATACGGCTATTTTTTTCAACAAAAGATTTTCAAAATTTTTATCTCGTTTCAAAAGATATAAGAAGAGTATTTTCTTGGCAAATTCGGTTTCTTTGTTATCAATAAATAGCAGTAAATATTTGCTAATCAGTCCAATGTATTTATCGTTTTGCTTGAGATGGACAAATTTTTCGGTATATCTAATTTCATGCATCAGAGCTTCGGTGTAGGATTTTATACCAAAGTCGGTTATCGGGTTTCGTGTGATTTCTTGATATTTTGTCAAAGTAGTAAAAAACAGTTCTTTAATAGAAGGTTCGTGTCCGTTGTTTGCGAAAGGTAAATTAAAATTGATAAGTAGCTCTTTGATAAACTTTTTCAAGATTTGATTAGCACCTTCTAATCGTTGTCGGTCAAAGTTTACATCATTAGATGCGTTGAGTGCCATGATTTTGAACTTAGCATTAGAAAAGAGTATATTTTCCATCTCTATCAAAATTTCTTTCATTATACTAATTTCGTCGGCGTCGTCAAGTACGTAGTTATTCGGTTGATTATCAAACTTATTTTCTATGTACTTTAAAATAGTCGGTTTGCCGTATTTAGAGCGCACTATTCTATAGTCCAATTTTTTGATGGCAGGAATATTTTTATATATCTGTGGCAAAAGATTTTCGTATATTTTAGTAAATGCCTTGCTTCGGATAAAATCTTTTATATCAGTGCAGTTGCCTATAATTTCGGAAAATTCAAATACCGAGTTTTTAGATTCGGGTATTCCATTGATACACACGCCACTATCGGTAGGAAAAGCCAGATATAAAGTTATCTCATTAGATATTTTTAAGCTGTCTATCTTAGTTTTTTTAATATCTTTAATAAGATAAAAATCTATTATCACATTATTAATAAACTCTTTATCTGATGCCGAAGCAAAAATTTCTTTTAAGAGGTCTTCCGAACGTTTGTTTTTATTTTTTATGTCGTTTCTCGCTTCTATATAAATAGTCCAGTATTTAAAAAATATTTGTAAAGCGTTTTTAAATTCTTTTCCGAAGTCGTCATAGCTTTTGTCGTTTCCTTGCAAATATCCGCCCATAGAAAATCTGACGAATCCTGTTTTATACGGAATGACAGCGATGCCGCGTTGCTCGGTCAGTTTTTTGGTAAATTTTTCAAGACCTTGATAAGACGTGATGTCTTTCAATATCAAGTTGAATAAGTAAGAACCATCCGAGTTGACTATTTTAGCATATCTGTCATAGTTATTTTGAGTAATAACCTCATTAGCAATGTCCTTAGCTATTTGCATACGGAGTGCGGATTCTTTTAAAAAGACTTTATTGACTCTAAAATTATTTAGATTCCTCAATAATTGCGAGTGATAATATTTGAAAAATGCTTGTCCTTTATAAATAAAATCATCAGGCAGATTAAGGACTTCTAATTTATCTATGGCTTTGAGTTCGTCAAGTAGAAATATATGTAACGGACTTCCCTCAAAATCAGATATTTGCGCATCGGATTTGATATTATCGGCTATACACTTTTTGATACTTCGCCACGAGGCATTTTGAGAGAGATATTCTTCTAATTGGTCTTTGTATTTTTTAGCTCTTTGTGCGGTCTCCAAAATTTTTATTAACATATAAATAGAATTGGTGTTACAATATTCACCGCTATTTTGTTGCTTTGCATAGCTAATAACATCTTGTCGCATTGGAGTAGCCACAAGACAGCCAAGACGATTGCCTGTTCCACTTAGATTTTTTGTCGTAGAAATAGAAGAGACGATGCTAATATTAGGAAAACTTTGAATATTGTTCAAAACATATCTTGAGATGGAGCGCCATTTAGGTTCCAAAATATTAGGATTTTTAACCGAATCGTTGTAAGCTTCGTCAAGAAATAAAGTTATTTTTGTCATGCCGATGAACTTGAGAAAGGTCACAAAATTTTCGTTATTGAAGTCGGTGTATCCGGTGGGATTTGAAGGGTCGTTGATGACAATAGTAAGGTTTTCACAAAATCTGTCCCATAAATTTCCGGTGTCGTCGAACAAAGTAAAGGTGCTTTTCATGCGCATCAGACGTAATGTTAGCCGTTGCCAATAGATTCGTCCTTCTTCGTTCATGCCTATTTCCAAATCAAAGGAGTTAATATCAAATCTATCAAACGGAAATAAGTCTTGATATTCCCATGATAAATCCATGTTATACAATATGTAAGGTCTTAGACTTTCTTCTTTATGAAAAAGGATATCTCTAATAATCATCTGGACGTCATCCGAGATGGAAGTTTTATCTATATTGCCTAAGTCGGAAAGAAAACTTTTTAAGATATTTTTTTCTTCTTCGGTTTTGCTGTCATATTGATTTTTTATCCCTAAGTCAAGCAAGAAGTTAGTAAAACGTCCTTTGTTGTCGGCTTCGTTTTCGCGCTTCGTCAAATGTTCTTTGTAACGTTCTAAAAATAAATTTATTCCGAAGTTCTTATGAAAATGGTTTTTCAAAGTTCGGCTGTAATTATTAGGGATAATATCTAATATAGTTCGGCATTTTTTGAGGATAGCCGAGTCAATGGGTTTTAGTTTTCGTTGCAACAGATATTCGCCATAGGTTCGGATTTGATTGCGTCCTCCGCCTTCTGTTATGGTTGCTATTTGCAAATATTTATTGTTGGAATAAGAATATTGACGGGTTCGCATCTCGTATTCTGCGATAAGCTCGGTGTTTTGAATTTTAAATATTTCAGGATTATTAATGTTGATAATCAATTTAATATAATTATTAAGTTTTGTAACCGCATATTTATCTTTGATTATTTGTTGTGCGAAATCATCAAATTTGTAGAGCATCGTATTTTTTTCTACATTATGCAATTCGCCTATTTGTTCAGTTTTGATGGCATCTAATTCTTCCTGATAATCTTTTATTTTATTCTCTAACAGCGAGACAAATTTTTTAAGCAATTCTACATTTATTTTATCTAAAATAAGTCTTAGATTGAGTTGAGTATTTGCAAGTGAGCCGAGTTTTTTATTATGGACTTTGTTTAAAGTGTTAATTATTCCGTTGTGAAAACAAAAGACTAATGAGGTATTAGTAGCTTGTGATTCAAAAGAGTCATCTACAAAAATAATTCTTGACAGATAGGGAAACCATTTTTTCTCTGTCAATATATTTCGTCTCATGTTTTTTATTTTTACGACAAAAATATTAGTAAAATCGTCTTTTATAGTTTCAAACAAGATTTCCTGATTCTGATATTCAATAATTTTCACATTACTGTTTCTAAAAACTTCTTCGGAGATTAATTTTATTGTTGTTCCGGAATTAGCACTGACTACTGTTCGGATAAATCCGTTTAGTCCTTTATAATTAACTGTTAATTCTGTTTTTTCCAAAAAGTCGCGTTTTTCGGCGACGGTGGTATAATGTGTAGATTGTATTATCATCTGGTCTAAGACTTCGAGCAAATAGTTCCACTGCGATTTTTCTTGGTCATCGGTGATTCCTATAACTTCGGTAAATTTTTTAAATTCGTCGGCTTTATTACCTAATAATAAGTCATATAAATAATCAATCAAATTTTGTGTAACCGGAGGAGTGCCGATGGAAAAATCTTGTGATGCCAAAATATTATTAGCTTGATTCTTAGTATTTTCATCTACAGACTCGTTGTCAATCAGTGCGGTTAGTCTATCTACAAATTCTAATTTTTGTGTTCTATATTGGAATGCTTTAGAGTCTTCATGCGGGCTGAGCATTAGCGAGACATCTACATAACCGGGAATGGCTTCTTTGAGCTCTATAATTTGCTTGTTTATTTCGCTACCTATCTTAGCGATGTCATCTGCCGGCTCGTAACAGAGACGGACAAAAGTAGCCAATTTTTCAAAGATATAACTGGGGAGAAAGTTCTCGGCGCGCTCACCGAGAGAAGAATACAAATTGACAAAGTCCTTAGCATCATGTTTTAATTCTAATTTTAATTTTCCGGGTAACTGCATAAAAAAAGTTTTTTTTCGTTAATAAAAAATTCGTCCAAAAGTAATAATTTATATCTTTAAAAACAAATAATGAATAATGAATAATGAATAATTAACGAGGTTGCAAAACATTGCTTTATCCTTAATAATTCATAAAATATGCTAACTTATTTTTAACCACAAAGATATGAAAGGAATCAAAGAAAAAGAAAATTTTTATAATATTTTTATTTTTATCTATTTATGCAATTTTATGAATAAATTAGGTTATAGGGTCGTAAAAAATGTTTTTGGATTAGTAAAAAAATATTTTGAAAAAAAGTATAAAATGTTTGGTGCTTAAATTTTTTTATTTAAGTTTGCAGAGTAATAGAGAAGAACAACAAAATGTGTTATTCTGAGGTTATAATAAATTTGCCGCAAAAGCAGATTTTTTCAGTGGAAGAAAAACACGAATTTTCGGAGTAACAATTTAAAAATAAGAAGGATACACTTGCATTTAATAGGTCTTATATACGCAACTGCAGCAGAAGATAAGAAGGAGAAACTTGCATATATAAGGTGTAAAAGCACAATTGAATATATAATAATGTTATGGTGTATAAAAAAAGACGAACAATCGAATAGATTTGAAGTTAATAGAAAAATTATTAATTTTGTTCTTTGAAATAAAGAATAGATAATAAAAATATGCAAGGAACAACAAATATAATATTAGGAGATTGCAAAGAAGAACTAAAAAAATTACCTGAAAATTCAGTTGATTTAATTGTAACTTCACCACCTTACGCAGACCAGCGAAAAAATACTTATGGTGGAATTCATCCTGATAAATACGTAAATTGGTTTTTACCAATCTCAGAACAATTATTGAGAGTGTTAAAACCGACAGGAACATTTATTTTAAACATTAAAGAAAAAGTTGTTGAAGGTGAACGTAGCACTTATGTAATAGAGATGATTTTAGAAATGCGAAAACAAGGTTGGCTATGGACAGAAGAATTTATTTGGCATAAAAAAAATTGTTATCCGGGAAAGTGGCCTAACCGATTTAGAGATGCTTGGGAACGATTGTTACAATTTAATAAAGATAAACAATTTACAATGTATCAAGATAATGTAAAAGTTCCCGTTGGCGATTGGGCAAAAGATAGATTGAAAAATTTGAGTGATACAGATAAAACAAGAGATAACGCAAAAAATGGAAGTGGTTTTGGTAAAAACATTTCAAATTGGGTTGGTCGTGAATTGGTTTATCCTACAAATGTAGTTCATTTAGCAACAGAATGTAGTAATAAAAATCACAGTGCGGCTTTCCCTGATGATTTACCAGAATGGTTTATGAAACTGTTTACAAAAGAAGGCGATACAGTTTTAGACCATTTTTTAGGTTCAGGAACAACTGCAATAACTGCAAAACGATTAAACAGAAATTCTATTGGAATTGAAATTTTACCTGAATATTACGAAATTGCTTTAAAATCAATTCAAAACATAGTTGTATATCCATCATTATTCGCAGAAGTTGTATGAAAAAATTAAATTTAAAAGAAGTTACAGAATACGTTGAAAATAATATTGGAACATTTCATTTAAAGCGATTACATTCGTTAGAAAAATTGAAATTACACGAAATTTTGCAGAGAAAAAATCCTTATTTGTTCAAAGCGAAAAACGTTTTAACAGCACAAGATTTAGTAAAAAATGTGCTTGATGCTTTTTTGCAATCGCAAGAAGAAACAATGTTTGGTGATTTTTTAGAAGGAGTTGCAATATTCATTTGATAGCGTAAAATAATGGTGACTAAACACGCTATTTATTTTATTTTCAAGTACTTATAAAATTCGTTTATTTATAATTTTGTATATACATTTTAAATGTTATATTATTGAAAATCAGATATATAAAAAAATATTTGTATATATGAAAAATCAGTAAATTTGAATTTTGGTCACTATTTTTATACGCTACCAATTAAATATGAAGAAGGTTATTGCTTTTCAAATCGCAGAATTTATTGATATTAAAATATTCAGACGAAAATATACTGATAATGAAGTTTATTACTCATCAGCAGAAGTCTTGTATGTAAACCAACAAAATCAATATTTGTACATACTCGCATACGGAGTAGTATGCTTCATCGGATATGACGAAGTAAAAATGACCGAAATTATTGACTATATCAAATCTCTATCTAAGAATATTCTTAATGAAAAACTAAGAGAAGAATTTATTATTCACACTGATACTCAAAAAGATGCACTTTATTATAACGAAATACACATCACCAAACAAGACGAAAAAATACTGAGACTTATTATGCTTAACGTAGCACAATCGGTAGCACTCGACTACTTCTCTAATCAAGCAGAAGAACTACTCGAAGAAACTACTAAATTTACATTACAACTCGAAAAATACGGAAAACTTAAAATATCTATTAATACATTGAAAAAATTCATCGGAAAAGTACTAAACGTCAAAAATAGAATTGCTAACAACCTCTACATACTCGACTCCCCAGAAGAAACATGGGAAGACGAATATATAGATAAAATAGATGAAGGACTAAGAAAAACTTTTGATGTAAAAGTCCGATTCCGAGAAATTGACTATCAATTACAAATTATTAAAAACAATCTCGACCTTTTTAAAGATATAGTACAACACAGAAACAGTAACTTCCTCGAATGGATAATTATTATTCTTATCCTCGTAGAAGTGGTTAATATGTTTATTGAAAAATTATTCTAATGATATTTCTAAAACTTTTAATATTATAAATATGAAAACTAAAATAAAAATTATTATTGTTATCTTCTCCATCACTTTTTTGTTTTTACAAACCTCCTGCAAACCTAAACGAGGAATAGTGCCATGCCCTCATTTCAATGCCGCACTAAAATAACAACTTTTAAATAATATTTTAATATGTATTCTGAAATTATTACAATATTTCTCATCGGACTAAGTTTAACAGCAGATACGTTTGCAGTATCTATAACTACCGGATTGTCGGTGTCTAAAATACGTTTTAACCAAGCAATTAGAGTAGCAGCAATTCTCGCTATTTTCCAAGGAGCAATGCCTATAATTGGATGGACACTCGGTATTAATATAAAAGAATACATTGCCAACTACGACCACTGGATAGCATTTATTCTGCTCGCTTTCATCGGAGGTAAAATGGTATATGAAAGCTTTAAAAACGAAGAAATTGATAACAATATCAACCGTTTAAAACTCTTTTTTATTGTTTCTATTGCCGTAGCAACAAGCATAGACGCACTCGTCATTGGGGTAGGGTTTGCCATAATGAACATAAAAATATGGGTAGCAGCAACGATAATTGCTGCCTTAACTTTTATTGTGTCCATGTTAGGTATGCTCATCGGTAAAAAAACGAGCAACCTATTAGGTAAAAAAATGGAAATAATAGGTGGAATTATATTATTTGCAATAGGGCTTAAAATACTTATACAACATTTATTCTTCAAATAATTCCGAACCTTTTAAATCCCGAACAAAATCCTCCCATATATCAACACCATTTATACGCTTTAGATTGTCTTGAATAGACTTCTTATTCTTTAATATAGATTTACGCATCGCTAATAACATCTTAACGTTATTATTCTTTAACGACTCAAGCTCTTTAGAATCATGACTTTTTACGATATCATTATATATCGGCAATACTATTACGTTACACTTGATTGAATCTCTATAACTCATCTCCGACTTACAATATCTATCTCGCAACTCAAAAATAGATATACTTACCTTACCGCCAGACTCAGACGACCCAGAAGAAGACGAACCCAAATCTGCAAAAAACAATACATAAACAACTACTGCTACTACTGTCAAAATAATAGCAATAGTTTTTATGATCTTCTTTAAAAATTTTATGGTGAGAATTAAACTAAATATTGCAAGAACTACAAGAACTATTATTTCTATGTTCATAACTGTTAATCATTATTTGTTTATTCTTCATATTCTTCCTCATCATCACTTTGAAAAATATAATTTACTGCATCGTTAAAAGCTATAGAAAACTTCTCAAAATCCTCCTTATATAAGAAAATTCTATGCTTCTCAAACTCTATCTTGCCGGTAACCTTGTTAAAAGTCTTCTTCTTCTCTGTTATTGTAAGATAAAAATCATCCTGCTTGGTCTGTTTAACATCAAAAAAGTAAGTTCGTTTACCCGCCTTAACCAAACGACTAAAAGCGCCTTCGCCATTCTCAAATTCATTATTTTCAAACTCTTCCATATCAAAAAATTATTTATTTTATTATTATACTAATACATCTTTGTCGGCTGACCTGTGCTTTCCAACACATTCCACCATAACTCACTCTCTAAATTGATTCGCTTCCGAGTACCAACAGCAGCCGGAATAGGTAACAATGTAAAATTCTCACTCCAATGTCCTATTAATACATCGGTATAACCTGCCATCGCCGCATGAACAGCATTCTGTGCAAGCAAGGTACAAAATTTACTATCATTGGCATTCGCCTGAGCACTCCTTATTATATAACTCGGATCTATGTACTTGATAGTATGTGCAAAACCATCTTTTTTAAACTCCTCTGATATTACCGATTTAAGATATAAACCTATATCTTTAAATTTTTTATTACCAGACAAATCTTTATCTAATTGACCACCATCAAATAAAAATTGACCTGCACCCTCGCCTACGATTATCAACGCATGATGACTACGCTCCAAACGTTTACGTAACGCACTTAAAAAACCTTGTTCCCCATGAATGCTAAAAGGCATCTCCGGTATTAAGACAAAATTTGCCTCCTGAGTAGATAAAGCCGCATTCGCCGCGATAAAACCTGAATCGCGACCCATCAATTTAACTATTGCTATTCCATTGTAGGCACCCTTAGCCTCATTGTGCGCATTCCTTATTATCTCGTTGGCTATTGTGAACGCAGTCTCAAATCCAAAAGTCTTATTTACAAAATTAATATCATTATCTATTGTCTTCGGAATACCTACCATTGCTATTTTTAAACCACGTCGCTCAACCTCCTCCTGAATAACATGCGCGCCCGTTTGTGTGCCATCACCGCCTATTGTAAATAAAATATTCAAATTGTTTATCTCCATACTATCTACCATCTCTCTTATATCCTGATCACCACGAGATGAACCTAATATACTGCCACCCAAAGTATGTATATTGCCAACCGAATCCGGAGTCAACTCTACATAAGGATGTCCAAAAGATGATATAAAACCCTCATAGCCATATTTAAAACCTAAAATCCTACGAACTCCATAACGATAATTCAACTGCATTACCAAACCACGAATCACGTTATTTAACCCAGGACACAAGCCACCACACGTGACAATACCTACCTTAGTCTTGCTCGGATCAAAAAATATCTTCTCCTTCGGACCCGCCTTTTCAAAAGAGATAGGAGTCAAACCGCGTGATATATAAGACTCATAACTACTTACTGTCGGATTATACAAAATACGCTCCCCATCTTTTACATAATCATACACACCATCACCCTCATACTTAGATAAATGAATCGGAGAACTCACGCGACGCTCACCCAAACTTTTAACTTTAAAATCATCATTTGTTAATTGCGATAAATCCATGATAAAAACAATTATTTTTTTTACTTTTGCAAATGTATTAATTTGTTCATATTATTAAAAATATTTTCGTATTTTTTTTTATTTTTATAATATTTTTATATTTTTGTCACAAAATTTTTCTTTAATATTCTTTATAATATGAAAATTAACCAAATCAAGAACAAATATAATACGCTCAACGACATTTTCAAACTCGTGATTAATGCCGCAATTTTATTGCTTATATGGATAATATTTTATTCTTTCTTAAAAAATATCGCTTGGATTAAAGAAATTTATGAATTAATGACAATATATTTTACTAATTTCCTAACCAATGCAACAAAATTATCTTTAAATTTAATAGGGTATGAAGCCGAAGTCGTGGGAAAAATTGTCCGAATTGTTGGAACATATGGGGTTTACCTGGACAAAGGTTGTCTCGCAAGAAACCTGATGGGAATATTTGCAGGATTTGTCATCGCATACCCAGGCAAAATAAAACATAAATTATGGTTCGTTCCAATGGGTATATTTATTATTATTATATTAAATATCTTCAGACTATCGGGACTCGCAATACTCGTAGAATGTTGTCCCGAAAAAGTAGAGTTCAATCACCACTATGTATTTAAAATAATAGTATTTGCTTTCACTTTCTTATTATGGTATATATGGGTATTTAAAATTGTTGTTACAAAAAATAAACCAACAACTTTTGATAAATAAAACGTAACTATTTAGCACCTAAATTTATTGATAATCAAATCTTTGCGAAACTCTGCGTTTTTTAACTTTGCGGAACTCTGCGAGAAAAAATATTGATATTCAATACATTATAGGTGCTAAATAGTTACTGTACCTGTTTAAAACTTTGCCAAAGTTGTCGTTTATTAGCTTATTCGCATACCTATAATAAGGATATCATCTATTTGTTCATATTTTTTGCCATGATTATCTTTATGTGACATCCACTGTTGAATTCGGTGAGTCAAAATATTCTTTTGCTCTTGCATGGACTCCATTTGGATAGCGAGCAACAGATTTTTTAAATTTCTTATTAAGAACTTGCGTCCTGCACTTCCACCAAACTGGTCTGCATAACCATCTGACAAAATATAAAAAGTGTCATCTTGGAGCAGGTCTATCTCGTGATTTTCAAAGACTTCTTGGCTGTCGTTATAATATATGCCTATGGGCATCTTGTTTGCCTTTAGTGTTTTTAGTTCGTAATTTTCTCCATTCTTGCGGATAAAATAAGCATCGTTATTAGCGCCTGAATATTGAAATTTTTGTTGGACACTGTCAACTATACACACAGATATATCCATTCCATCTTTTTGTTCACCATCTTTTCCTGTTTGATGTAAAGAATCAATAATTTTATGTTTTAGCTTGTTAAGAATTTCTGATGCCTTTATTGTGTCGGTTCGTACTATTTCGTTGAGAAATGAGATACCGAGCATGCTCATGAATGCGCCTGGCACTCCATGACCGGTGCAGTCGGCGGCTACAATAAAAACCGAGTTCTCTATCTTCTTAGCCCAATAGAAGTCCCCGCTTACGATGTCGCGAGGTTTATACAAAATAAAATGCTGTGGCAAAATGGCATTGATAAATTCTTCCGGCGGCAATACAGCGCGTTGTATATAACTCGCATAATTAATGCTGTCAGTTATTTTTTGCTTCTGGTCTTCTACTTGTTTCTTTTGTATATTAACCTGTTCCATTGCGAGTTTGATGGCAGTGAGGTCGGCATCTATCGCTGCAAAATTTATTATATTTCTACTTTCATCTAAAATGGGT
Source organism: Draconibacterium orientale (assembly GCA_020719345.1). Taxonomy (GTDB): domain Bacteria; phylum Bacteroidota; class Bacteroidia; order Bacteroidales; family DYQJ01; genus DYQJ01. Next base: position 33,036 of record DYQJ01000005.1, read on the forward strand.
ACCAGACTTCGCTGAAACCATACTTTATTATCAAACTCGTCAGTATATTCGGAAGAGTAAAAGACAGGTTCTTTCTTTTGTTTGCATTCTTCTATAACTTTTTGATTCTTCTCGTTGACCTCGTCAAAGATATTTGCCGAGTTCTGCTCTTTAAACTCTTCATACGTTTTTCCGAACAAACTTGAAAAACCATTATTTGCCCACAATATATTCCCGCGTAGGTCACTAATTAGTATAGAATTTTCCGTATGATTAAGAATTTGTCCTAATTTGAGGACTTCAAATTTGCGGAACTCCAATTCGCGCTCCTGTATTTTAACTAATTTAAGGACTTCCTTGATTTTGGTATTATAAATATATAATATCATTATTACTACAAGAATCATGAAAATAAAGCTTATGATAAATATATTTCGCTGAATCTTCTGATTTGTAACTTCGGTTTGTAAGCTAAAAATCTCTTCATGAGTCTTCATATCATCCAGACTCTGTTTGTTATTAATCAATGAGTCAAAATTATAATCTTGGGCAAATCCATTAATTGTTAAAATAAACAAATTAATAATCAATAAAATAAATATCTTTTTCATATATATCTTTTTTTCTATCTATTCTTGACGTTCTAAGGCACCTATATCTGGTTTGCTGTCTAACAACCTATCTTTTCCTTCTATGTCTTTATGCAGAAGCGCATAATTTAGATTTATTATCTCTACATCGGCTTTATCTTTTACAGGCGAAAGCGTGTCAAGATTAAAATCAAATTTCTCTACCGATTTATATTTTATATTAGCGTTAATAATACTTTTAGTGAACACGTCACTAAATTTATTATATAAATCGGGGTCTATTTCTACATAACAATTTATAAAAAGAAGCTCCATGCCTTCTTCTATATTATAGGCATCTGGAACAAACTCATTTTTCAAGCTTCCCGAAATAATAGTATTTATAAAACGAGCTTCTAGCTTGCCCCAGAAATGCTGAACTTTATTTGTATCTGTTACATAGTTATTCAAAACAAGTGCCGGGGTTTGGCGTGTTCCCCATTTCCAGTGATTATCTATTGTAGAATTATAGAAATAATATGTTCCGCCATAAACACATGCTACCGAATAGATACCGCAGTCGGCAATAATAGAATTAGCCACAACCAGATGAGTCCCTTTGGCATAAATACCTGCGATGCTGTGTGTTAATATTTTTGAATTAAGTAATGTCAAATTAGGTTGACCGGCAGTCATCACAGTATCTATTGTTATTCCTATGACCGCATTTTTTATCTCCGCAAAATTGATATAATTATCATGGCTACCATGCGTTAAATATATGCCATTCCATTGTCCTGGAACATCTTGATAAAAGTCTTCCAACCTATCTGCCTGAAAAACAACAGGCTCTTCTAATGTTCCGTTGACTATTAAACTGCCTTTTACAATAAAAGTAGAATTGCGGTGACTATAAATTTGAGTGCCAGACTCTATTTGTAAGACCTCTAAAGTGTCAAGCATAACAGAATTATATATAAGATACGGCTTCTCTTTGTTCCATGTCTGAGATTTAATTATCTCGCCGTTAATTAAATTAACATCTTGTCCAAAAGATACTAAATCAACGTCCTGCATATTTTGATTAATGATAAAAACTATGGAGTCTTGTTCTATCATCTTATTGCGATTAGGAGTTATGGTGACTTCTACAAAGATGAATATACTGTCATTTGCTTTTATCTCGTAGTCTTCTATCTCGTCATTTGCGATGCCGTCTATATTTAGACGATAACATGAAGACTTACCGCCTGCCAACTTTAATTTATTGATAACTACATTTTTATCATTCCTATTATAGACAGTTAAGATTTTGGTAGTAGAACCGATTGTAGTAAAAACAGTATCAAACATAACGGTATCTACTGAAAAATCAAGCTCCGCATTGGTGAGTATATCTTCGCGGTTACAGCTAAACAAAATAACTACGATGAAGATAGCGAAAATAAAAAAACTTAGTCTATTCATTGTTGTATTATAGAAATTTTATGTGGCAAAGATAAGAAAAAAAATAATAGTTTAATTTTTTTTATAAAAAAAAACTCTGCAAGTTTCACTTGCAGAGCATAAACTTTTAATCATGTGTGAACTCGGAGGGATTCGAACCCCCAACCTTCTGATCCGTAGTCAGGAGCACTATCCAATTATGCTACGAGTTCAAAAGACTTTGCAAAGATATAAAACTTTTTTTTACTTGCAAATTTTTTTCGCACTTTTTTTATTTTTTTTTATTCTTTACTCTGACCACAGATTTGACAACTTTTTAAAAGTTGTCAAATCTAAACTTTTACTAAACAATATTTGAAATTTAGAATACAATCAGCCGGCTTTTTTGATTGGTATAACGAATTGACTTTAATTTATAAATAAATATGAATTAAAAAATCAAAAATTATTTTTTCAAGTTAAACCTACAAACCAAAATAATTTTTACTACATTTGTATTTAATTTTAAAACGACAAACAAATATGGCAATCACTATTATTACTTGTATAATTTTAACAATTGCAATTTTATTTTTTGCTCAACATGGTAAAAATGACGGGCGTTTAGAACAAGAAGAACTTGAAACACTTGAAACAAAAGAGAAAAATGGAAATATTACAAAAGAAGAAAAACAAAAATTAAAAAAACACGAAAAAAATCTTGGTAATAGAAAATCAAGACAAAATAAAGATAAAAAATAATATTATGAAAATTCAAAACTATTTAGAATTAACAAGTTCGGATTATCAAACCGCATTGAATGCGCTAAAAAATAATATCGTTTTACAATTAGACGAAGAAGATTTAAAACTAATTTTTTCGTTGGAAGAAAAATTATTGATTTCCGATTTTTTGGAAAATTATAATAATTTTACCGATGAAGATTTATTATATGTTGAAAAATTTATAATCAAAAATTTGGAAGACTCCGATAAATTATTTGTATCCGATTTAATTGAATTTGCAACCGAATTTGATTTGAATTTACCTTACCCGAAATGTTTAGATTTTTTGAATAATAACATTGAAGATAATTCTTACGTTCTATTGTCAACTATTTTTTATATTTCTAAAAATATTAAATTTCAATATATTGAACAAATTCACGAAAAATTAAATAATATTCTAAATGATCCTCAACATAATCAAAGTGCGCAAATTGCATCCGCCTTTTTATTGTTTAGAATTACTCATAACAAACAATATTATAACGATTTAACCGATTTAGTTATTAATGGACATAAAGACAATAAATTATTATTACAAAATATTTTAAATTTAGAATACAATCAGCCGGCTTTTTTTGATTTGTATAACGAACTACAGATTTGACAACTTTTAAAAAGTTGTCAAATCTGTAAAATCTTGTCAATTCTGAAAAATCTGAAAATTCTGGTTAAAAAAACATAATAAAAAAGGAATATATTCCGCAAATATTATTATTTTTGCGGAACATATTCCTTAAAATAAATGTTTATGATAGAACGACAACTTAAAAATCTTATTTTAAATCGTTTAGGTAAAGCCATAATTATATTAGGTCCTCGTCAGACCGGAAAGACAACGATGCTAAGAAGTATCTCAGAGATTTTGGGCAATTACTTATTTCTTGATGCCGATGACCCGACTGTAAGAGTCATGCTTGCCAATGCTAATACCGAGCAGCTAAGACAAATTATAGGTACCCACAAAGTTGTTTTTATTGACGAGGCACAACGTATAAAAAATATCGGTTTAACACTTAAAATTATTACCGACCAGCTAAAAAATGTTCAGCTTCTTGTGAGTGGTTCGTCTTCGCTTGAGCTTACTAACCAAATAAATGAACCATTAACAGGTCGCAAATGGGAGTATATGCTTTATCCTATTAGTTGGCAAGAATTTACCAATTATGTCGGGTATTTAAAAAGCGAACAACAGCTTGAAAATCGCATTATTTATGGAATGTATCCGGAGGTGATAACGAGTGCAAGTTTAGAGAGACAAATATTACAACAACTTTCAAGTAGTTATTTGTATAAAGATTTGCTGACTTACGAAAAAATCCGTAAACCTGAACTTATAGAAAAATTACTGCGAGCCATTGCTTTTCAAATAGGTAACGAAGTTTCGTACAACGAATTGTCCAGTACTTTGCAAATAGATAGCAAAACTATCGCTACTTATATTGATTTATTAGAAAAAGCATTTATTATTTTCAAATTAAGTCCGTTGAGCAGAAATTTACGAAACGAAATTTCGAGCAATCGCAAAATATATTTTTACGATACCGGCATACGTAATGCTCTGATTTCTAATTTCAATCCTTTATCTTTGCGAAATGATACCGGTGCTTTATGGGAAAATTTTTTAATTAGCGAAAGAATGAAATATTTAGAATACAACGAATTACATAATAATAAATATTTCTGGCGAACCACTCAACAACAAGAAATAGACTATATTGAAGAACATTCAGGAAAATTGTTTGCCTACGAATTTAAGTGGAACGTCAACAAAAAAGCAACGTTATCTAAAACTTTTGCAAATGCCTATCAAGAGCATGAATTTAAGGTAATAACTAAAGAAAATTATACACAATTTATTACTTTATGTACAATGTAGAATATTTTAAACAATTTAGCAACGTAGTTGCGTCATCTTTGTAGAAAATAGGTAACCTCCACACTACA
>DYQJ01000321.1 GCA_020719345.1 Draconibacterium orientale
TGCTCGCCGTATACTTGTTCTATATCCATAATATTTTTAATTTAATTCTGACCTAGTAATCTCTTTTGCCTCGTATAAGTAAAGCGTTTCGCCTATCTCGTCTGTCTCGCCGTATCCGTCACCGTTCTTTCTTAATGATATAAGCTCTCTTAGTTTTATTCGGGCGTCTTTCTTTCTGTTCTCTGTCGCTAGCCATTGATTATTGCTGTCTATGATTATGTATTCCATATTATTTTAATGTTATTCTACTTTCAAAATCGTTTATTTCGTTTGTGGTTCTGATAATAAAGTCTGCTATCTCTTTAGTGTCGTCAAAATTGCCTACTTCGTGGTTCCATACAATACATTTATTTAATGTATTGCTATGATAATATACCTCTAGCCAGCTTTCGTCCCCCGTATATTGCATTTCAATATTAAACGGAAGGTTATATTCTAATTCTATATCGTGGAAAAGCATTTCAGTTTCGCTATCTGACTGCAAATCTGTATCGTTTTCTTTCATAGCTTTTTTAATTATCTTTAATAGTTTTGTTTTGTTCATTTTAGTTTTATTTTAACTCTACATTATAGCCATTGACTAAAAAGCCATATTCCTTTGATAAATACTCGTTTACCTCGTTTATTTGCTCGTCTGTTCCGTCCCATATATCCATTATGTTTGATATATTGACCTCTTTAGGCAAGCCACAAGTTCCTTGTCCGTCTGTTTCCCAATTTATATCTGTTGCGTATAATTGTTTTTTCATAATTATTTTAATTTAATTCTCCTATGAAAGAGTTTTCATCTGTTAAATATTGCATAATTTCTCCCTTGTTCATTGCGGGTGTATCCGTATAATTGTAGTAAAAATGCACGGGTATTTTATTCTCAAAAACATACGCAACTATTTGAAACGGGTTTTTAAATTGCGAATTGTTGTTTTCTCTATTTCCCTCGTAATATTTTGCATATTCTCTAGCAAAAAGCGGGTATTCCTTTGTAAACTCTTCTGTAAAGTTATAGCGTTTTCTTGCGTCTCCAAACTTTAAATGTATATAATTGTCCTTATCTCCGTAATAATCTATTTGTTCCATATAATTTTATTTAATATTTTAATAATTCTATTAAGTCTTTTATCTTCTTGTCTTCTACTTCTTCTCCCGTTATAACCATTCCCAAACTTGCCCCGCCTTTATATACCCATACTTCAGGATATACAAACTCAGGCTTGTATCTCCGTTTCTGATAAGGGGATAACTTTCTCCACCCTTTCAGAGTAATCTCTACTCCTTGCCCCGCAAGCTCTCGCTTTATAAAAAGCATAATCTCTTTAAACTTATTGTAATCTTTCATAGTTTTAATCTTCTAAGCTATTTGCTATATCTCTTAATTTATCTGATAAACTTTTAAAAGCATCCTCCCGCTCCCTCTTTGCTAGTCTGTTATAGTGCTCTGTATTTCTTAATTGCACCGCAACCGCCAGAGCTATTTCGTCGCCTATCTCGCTCTTTCTAAGCGTCCTATATATCTTTGTTATTATATCCCCGTCTATTTGCTCGTATCTCTTCTTCTGTATTTGTATTTGCTCTTCTTGTGTCATATCTTTAAAAATTATTTGATAAATGATACTCCCGTGCCTCCGCTCTCTCAGTCTTTACTAACTCCGCTATTTTAAACTTCCCGTTATGTCTTATAAACTCTCTCCGTCCCTCGTTCAGTCTATCCCACCTTGCCCCGTCTACGAGTCTATAATAACTTATATCTATCCCGTTTCTTATTCTTATAAGCATAGTATTTTTAAGCTTATTTTAAGCATTTTAGTATCCGCTTACCGCTCTTTTTTGTAAGCTCTCAAAACATTGTCCGCTCTCATTCTGCATATAATCGTCCCCGCCTCCATTATTGCAATCATAAAAGTATCTCTTTACCGCCTCCGAAAAAGCTAAGTATTTTTTATAATCTCCCTTAGTAAGTAAGTCTGTATCAAAACTTCTCCCCGCCTGTATACTTCCAGTCATACCTCCGCCCAAATAGTTTTGATATGCTCCAGCCTCCGCAATATCTCCCGCCTCTGATATGTTATTTAAACTCTTATCTGTAAAAAACCCGCTCAAGTCTACTTTAATAAACCCGCCTCTGTAAGATGTATTTATGTCTTTTGTATTCTCCTCTATATATTTTCTATAATCCATTTTATTTTTTAATTACTTCTAGTTTATAATCTACGCTATACTTCCCGCCGTTGTATTTTATACAGCAAGCCCTACAAGCCGTGTTTTGTGTCCTCATTCTGCTTTTATATATTAAATGCCCGCACTTATTACACCTTAGAGTGTATTTTTTTGGTGGCTCTACAACCTCTTCCGAGTTAAAACACCTCTCCCCGTCGCACCCGATAGCTCTAGCTATCTCAACCCATTTTCTCCCGTGGTGTGTCCCTAGAGGGGCTAGAGCGTGAGCTATCTCGTGTAAAATGGTATTTCTTACTCTCTCAATACTGTTAAGCTCTACAAGTTTTTTTGATAGGCTTATTCTTTTACTTATGAGCCTACAACTTCCAAACCTCTCAATAGCATTATCAAAACTGAAAGACCATTCTAAAAGTCCGTGCTTTTTCATTTCCTTCTCCGCTATTTTTTTTGCCTCTAATAAGTTCATATTTATCTAGTTTTTAAGTTCAAGGCCATAGCATATCTATCAGCAAGCGGGATAAAACTCTCCTTATCTAATTTATTAAGTAAGCCAAGCAAAGCCGTTTCATAGGTATACCTTTCCCAAGTTCTGTTATAATATCTTACTCTATTTTTTGCTATCTCGTTTCCGTTCCATATAGCTCGCACCTCGTGTCCCCAAGCCCTACTATTGCTATAAGTTTCCGCCGTTATTTCTAATTTATCCGTTATTTTTCTAATTTGCATATATCTAAATTATTAAAATTATTAAACCTGCAACCAATAACCCTAAAACTATCCCCGCTCGTAAACCTCTTTTATACGCTTGTATTATTATTTTTTTTCTATCCTCTAATGTTATATACATTTTTTTTTTTTTA
>DYQJ01000322.1 GCA_020719345.1 Draconibacterium orientale
ACTCTGCGTGAAATATTTGATTATCAATTTCTCGCAGAGTTTCGCAAAGTTTTTCAACATTTACATAAAAATAAAAGTTAATTCACGAAGAACATGCGTACCACAGATGACATGCTTCACCTTCCTTCCTCGAAATTAGAATTACCGTTTTTTCAAGTCATTTATATTTTGCAAAATTATTTTTTTAATTACTTTTTGTGAATAAAAATTTGCAATTAATTCAAAAAATAAATTATCTTTGTTGTTTTAAAGAAGTTGGTTCTTCAATAATTTTTGTGGAAAATTAATTCTCACGCAAAGACGCAAAGCAAATTAAACCAATATGTAATAAAATGAAGAAAAATATTTTTATTTTTATATTGATGGTATATTCTATGATTGTTTTTTCGCAACAAGAATATCCTTTATCGCGTCAGGATTCGGCTCTAATAATAAAATATCTGGCATCTTTTGAGGAAAAAGACAGCTTAGGAAGATTAAAAGAAGCCAGTGATAATCTAAATAGTATCGCTATGATTTATTGGGAACATAATCATTTTACGGATGCTACTTTTTACTACACCGAATCACTGATTCGTAATGAAAAGCTTGATAATGAAAATGCTATCGCGATGATTAACAGTAATCTGGCTTTAATCAATGCCGATATGGGAAATTATGAAAAAGCTCTCACTTATTTTGAAAAAACATTAGCATCCAGAGTAGCCAACAAAGAGACGACCGGAATAATAGCTGCTCTAATAAATATGTCGGTAGTTTATAATAATTTAAAGCTATACGATAACTCCATATCTGCGCTAACGGAAGCCCTTGACTATGCACGCGAGCTGAATGTCCCTGAACAAATGAGAAGTTGTTATGGAATGTTAGCCGAAACCTATGAGAAAAAAGGAGATACAAAAAATTCGTTGTACTATTTTGATTATTACAAAAGTTTTCACGAGATGATACAAGACCAAAAAATAGCAAGAGTTGGCGAAGAACTTGAAAATGAAAAATTAAAAGTATTACTTACCGAAGAAGAAAAACAGAAAAAAGAACTTGAACTACGGATTGCCGATTTGGAAATTAGAAATAAGAAGAAAGAACTTGAAGTATCTAATACAACGAATGAAACATTAATACAAAATTTCTCCCGACAAGAACTTGAATTTGAGTATTTTCGGAAAGAAAAACAACTGAACGAAATTCTAAATCTACAAGAAATACAGCAGCGAAAAAAAATACAAACAATAATTCTAACAATTACTTTTTCGTTAATATTGATTCTGGTCATCGGAATTTACGGCTATACAAACAAGCGGAAAGATAATAAAAAGTTGATATATCAAAACCAGCAAATATTGGCACAAGGCGAAAAAATAATGCAACAAAATACGGAACTTGAATATGCCAAATCTAAAATAGAAAAAATTAACGAGAAATTAGTATCAAGTATAAATTATGCTAAATTTATACAGGTTTCAACACTGAATAAGAAATCTTTTTTAAATACGGCATCTTTCATAACTGCTTAAAAGTAGGTTACACTTTTTTCTTTGCGAAACTCTGCGAGAAATTGATAATCAAATATTTCACGCAGAGTCTCGCAAAGGTAAAAACGCAAAGTTTCGCAAAGAAGTGTAACCTAATAAATGAAACATGCCAAAAAACTTATTACAGTATAAATAAAGCTAATTGGATGGAATATCAGACAAATATAAAATTTAATACCGAAGGAACATATAACCTTCAATACTATTCGGTGGACAATGTGGGAAATGTTGAAAAATATAATTCCAAAGATTTTATTGTAGATTTAACAACTCCACAAACTTATTATGCAATTGTAGGTATTTCTGTGCAGAATAATATTTTATCTACCGGAACATTAGTTACATTGCATAGTGAAGATAAACTCTCCTGAGTAGCAAAAATATATTATCAAATTGATGATAAAACCGAAGTATTATACAAAGGAGAAAATCTGCCTATTGCTATTCTTTCAAATGGAGAACACAAATTAACTTATTGGTCTATTGATAATGTGGGAAACAAAGAACCCGAACAGATTTTTAATTTCTACCTGGATAAACTATCCCCTATTTTGACCTCAGATATTTTGGGGGACAGATATATTGTAAACGAGCAAGTATATTTTTCGGGACGAACTAAAATGAAGCTCACCGCAGTAGATAATAAATCGGGAATAAAAGAGGTGCTGTATTCTATTGATGCTGCAGATTTTGAAACGTATGAACAGCCATTTTATTTACCAAGTGTACCTGGAACTCATATAGTTAGATATTATGCCATAGATAATGTAGAAAATAACACTTCTTCATCTTCTTCTAAAGCGGTAAATTATCAATTAGACAATTACAAATATCATGTAAATAAAGTTTATGTGGATTTAGTGGGACCTACTTTGGAATTTTCTTATATAGGCAATAATTTTAAAGCACGTGATACTATGTTCATTAGCTCAAAAACTAAAATCAAAATCGCCGGCACAGATGCCGAATCCGGATTACAATATTTGTCATACAGCTTAGACGGCGTTTTAGAAGAAACAAAATATTCCGAGCCATTTTCTATTGGTACCGAAGGATATCACGAAATAGAATACTTTGGTTATGACAATGTAAATAACAGAAACATAGACGACTTTAAGTTGGTTGTTGATAATGAAGCGCCTGAATTAAAATATAATTTTAGTATTAAATCTATCGGAGAAGAAAAAGGTATAAACAAATATCCCGCTTATGTAGTGCTATATCTCGCTGCTACTGACGGAAAAGTTGGAACAAAAGACATATATTATTCTTTAAACGGGGCAGCAGAATTAAAATTTTCTAAATTTATTGAGGGTTTTTCTTCCAAAACGGAAAATTTGATAAAAGTAAGAATAACCGATAAATTAAACAATGAAAGTAGTTTTGAAATTAAATTTTATACAGAATAAAAAAGATTTGTTGAAAAAGATTTGACAACTTTTAAAAAGTTGTTGTTTGAATCAAAGTTGTGTTCCGAAATATGAATTAAAGTTATGT
>DYQJ01000080.1 GCA_020719345.1 Draconibacterium orientale
AAGATTTATCAACATAATAATAATTATTTAAAATTATGTTTTTAAAATCTGAATATCCGATGTTTAACTGTTTCATCTTATTTAATTTTTATTTTTTGGTGGTTGTTTTTGGCTAACTACCAAGTGCTAATATCTAACTGCTTTATTTATATTGTAACGAGTTTATTTTTTATTGAGTACATTATCAAATTAACGACATTTTTGGTATTAGTTTTAGCGAGCAGACTTGATTTATGTCCTTCTACTGTTCGTTTGCTGATATTAAGTTTTTCGCCTATTTCCGCAGGTGAGAGTCCGTTACAGACACATTGTAAAACTTCATATTCTCTTTTAGAGATGCTTGCATTTTCGAGGAAATTATTTAGTTCGGTTTCATCGGTGACGACTATTTTGTTAATATTTTTAATATTCGCATTTTGGTGATTATTATTAATATGCACAATAATATTACGTAAAAGTTCTTGCGAGAAGAAATTATTGTCATCGCTGATTGCTTCTATTGCCTCTATTAGTTCGGAGCTTCCCGATTCTTTGAGGACAAACCCTCTTACTCCTGCATGTATCATCTTATAATAATACTCTTCGTCCCCGAACATTGAGAGCGCTATAATTTTTAGGTTCGGGTATTTTTCTACCGCAATTTTAGTAGCCGTAATTCCATCCATTTCGGGCATTGATATGTCCATCAGTACAATATCCGGCATATTTTTTTCTAATTTCTCTAAGAAATCTTTTCCGTTTTCGGCTTCGTCTATCACTTCTATGTTTTCTATGTTGGTAAACATAAATTTCAATCCATCACGAAACATTTGATGGTCATCTACAATGAATATTTTTTTCTTTGTTTTCATAAAAATTTAAAATAAAAGTTATTTTATAGGGACACTAAAGAACAAATAAAACCCTTGATTAGCTCTGGTTTTTAGTTCATAATTTCCATGTAAGAGATTAACTCTGTTCTGAATATTTTGCAACCCCATTCCGAGATTATTCTCTAATTGATTAAATTCAAACCCTTGTCCATCGTCATTATAAGTAACGTTAAGAAGATTGTCTAATTGTAAAATACTTATTTTGATGTTGTTAGGTTTCGCATGCTTGATAGAGTTGTTAATAAGTTCTAAAATAATTCGGTAAACAGATGTTTCTATATTACTGTCAAAACGTTCAATAACATCTGCGGTTAGCATAAATTTGATATTTGAGGAGAACTCTATTTTTTTGATAATAGATTTGATAGCAGTTATCAGCCCGAAATTAGTTAAAATGTGTGGACTCAATTGATTAGAAATTTCTTTTGTACTATTAATAGCTTCGTTAATAATTTCCTCTATTTTTTTGACAATAGAATATATATTTTTATCTTTTTTTTCTTCTATCTTATTTTCTAATGTTTTAAGATACAGTTTAATAGTAGATAAAATTGGTCCAAGTCCGTCATGTAAATCTTTTGCAAATCTCTGTTTTACTTTTTCTTCAGTTTGTATTATCGTACTAAGAATTTTGTTTTGCATCTCTTTTTTTTCAGTAATATCATGAATAGTAGATATTAGATGCAGTTTTTGTCTCAAATATATAGGAAAAGAGTAAACCTCCACCTCTCTAATTTCGCCGGTTGCAATTTTATGTTGAAAGTTGAAATAATTTTTCTTGAGTGTTTTTACATTATTTAGTTCAAACTCTATTCTCTCTTTAGACAAGAAATTAATATCAAAAATAGTTTTATTGGAAAACGTATCTATGTCGTATCCATAAAATTCTAGCGCTGTTTGATTAGCATTGACGATGCAATAATTTTCTGGGTCAATAATCAATATTGGTGAGCCATTTTTTTGGAAGATAGTTCGGAAGCTTTCTTCGCTTTCTTTAAGTTCTTTAGTTCGTATGTCCACCAGAACTTCTAATTTTTCTTTATGCAATTTCAATTCGTCTTCTACTTTTTTGCGGCGTTCAATTTCTTTTTCCAGTTCAATATTAGTTCGCTGCAAGGTTTTTGTTCGTTCTCTTACAAGAGTTTCCAGATTTAGACGATAAGCATTTAGTTCTAAGTGAGTTTTTATGCGCGCTATAATTTCCTTCGGTTTGAAAGGTTTAGTAATAAAATCTACTGCTCCCATGTCAAAACCTTTTTCTATGCTGTTGAGGTCAGTGAGTGCGGTGAGAAAAATTATAGGAATATTTTTATATTTGTCCATCTGCTTTATAGTTCGGCAGACATCAAATCCATCTTGCTCCGGCATGATTATATCCAAGAGAATTAAGTCAAACTCATACTTTTTTATTGCCTCCAGTGCTTCTACTCCGGAAAATGATTCGTGTGCATTGTATCCGAATGTAGAGAGCAATTCTTTTAGCATATAAGTATTAGTTTGACTGTCGTCAACTAAAAGTATATTACTTTGTTTGTTAAACATTTGTTTGTTAATCTTTTAAAAAATTATTAGTAAATTTTTCATAACCTATTGTAGTATTTGCTCCATGTCCGGAATAGACTACACAATCCGGATTTAAAGTCATTAACTTATCTTTGATACTTGCTATAAGCTGCTCATAATTACCGCCTGCCAAATCCGTTCTCCCTATTGTTCCTTTAAAAAGCACATCTCCGACAAAAACATTTTCTTTATTTTTATCTAATATAGCAATGTGTCCTCGTGTGTGACCTGGCACTTCTAATATATATAATTCGGTTTCCCCAAAAGTAACTACGTCACCTTCAAATAAATATGCATCAGGATAGGCGATATTCGTAAAATTTAATCCGAACATTTTAGCATGCGTGACTGCAGTATCTAAAAGATAGTTATCGTTCTTATGAGCTAAGAATTGTGCATCATATTTTTTTCGCAAAAAATCAACTCCAAGTATGTGGTCTATATGTGTGTGAGTATTAATAAGTTTTGTCAGCTTCAGATTATTATCTGCTATGAATTTAGTAATAATATCTTCTTCGGCGCTGGTATAACATCCGGCATCTATAATGACGCACTCGCCGGTATTGTCATAAAGCAAAAAAGTATTTTCTTGAAACGGATTAAAAACGAAATTTTTTATTTTCATAAATTCTTTTTTATGTAATTAAATAACATTTTCATTAATAAGTTCTTGTATTTCTTGTGGAGATAGCTTACAATAATTAGTCAGTATATCAAAGTTATGTTCTCCTATTGCGGGAGCATGTTCGCGATATGTATGGTCTTCGCAATCAGACATTTTTATAGGGTTTCCCACGAGTTTGAGGTCGTTTAACGTATCATCTTTTAGTTGAACGAGCATATTTCTGTGGATAACTTGCTTATTTTCAATCAATTTATCTATAGTATTGAGAGGTCCGCATGGTATCTGGGCTTTCTCTAATATAGATAACCAACATTCTGCGTCTTTTAAGACAAAAATATTAGATAAAATAATATTGAGTTCCTCTATATTTTCTGTCCGTTTTTTGTTGTTTGCAAACAAAGGGTTGTCTATCAAATGTTCGGCGTCTATGGCTTTACAAAATGTTTTCCACAAATTTTCACTACCTACTCCTACTACTATCCACAAATCTTTTGTCTTAATAGCTTGAAAAGGTGTGATTGTAGGATGGCGATTTCCAATTGGCTCCGGCACTTTTTTCTCTACTTGGTATCTCATGATAGCATTTTCCAAAATTGCTACTTGACAGTCTAATAATGCGATGTCAATTTTTTGTCCTATTCCGGTAATTGTTCTTTGATATAGGGCGGCATTTACTGCGATAGCAAGATATAATCCGGCAGTGATGTCTCCTATTGACATTCCTACGCGAGTAGGCGGAGAATCTTTCCAACCGGTAATACTCATTATTCCAGCTGCTTGCACCAGTATATCATACGCGGGTTTTTGCGATTCGGGTCCTGTGTGTCCGAAACCGGATGCGGCGGCATAAATAATTTTAGGATTAATCTGTTTTAATACTTCGTACCCTAATCCTAATTTCTCCATCGTTCCGGGTTTAAAATTTTCCACCACGATGTCCACATTTTTTACAATATTGAACAAGATATTTTTTGCCTTCTCGGTTTTCAAATTAAGGGACAAGCTTTTCTTGCCCCTGTTTATACTTGTGAAGTAAGCACTTTTTCCATTTAAGAAAGGTCCATATCCGCGAGAGTCATCTCCCGTATTGGGGACTTCTACCTTTATCACTTCTGCTCCGAGGTCGCTCAATATCATTGTACAAAACGGTCCGGCAAGCACTCTTGACAAGTCTAATACTTTAACATTTTCCAAAGGTTTCATCAAGCCATTTTATTAAGTTGTTCTTTTACTTTATCAGCTATATTTTTACCTTCGGCTTTTCCTTGCAATTGCTTAGTAGCCAATCCCATAACTTTGCCCATATCTTTTGGAGACTTGGCGCCGGTTTGCTGAATAATCTTATTTACTTCGTTTGTCAGTTCTTCATCAGATAGAAAAGCAGGCAAATAAGCTTCTATGTAGCTTACTTCTAATAGTTCTTTGTCTGACAAGTCTTTTCTGTTTTGCTGTTCATAAATAGTTGCCGCTTCTTTACGCTGTTTAACCATCTTTTGCAAAATTTGTGTTCCTTGTGCCTCACTAATTTCTTCGGTTGCTCCTTCGGCGGTTTTAGCAATTAAGAGTTGCGATTTTATTGCACGTAGCGATTCTAACTTATCTTTGTTCTTAGACTTCATAGCAACTTTGATGTCTTCGTTAATTTGTTCAAACAATCCCATATTTTTATTTTTATAGTTTAATAATATTTTACAAAAATAGTTTTTTATATAAAAAAAACAAAAAAAAATTGCAAAATAATAATTATATTATTTACTTTGCAAAAAAATTAGGTTAATTAATACATAATATTTAATTAAATGAAGGACATATTAATAGGTGATGGTCTTGACGAAGTGAAATTCGGAATGGAAAGACAAGAAGTAGTGAAAATTTATGGAGAACCTGACGAAGTAGAAATATTAGAGTTTGACGCAGAGGACGAAAAGTTGGAGATATGGCACTATGACTCTAAAGATTTGTCTGTCGCTTTTGATGAAGCCAATGATTGGTTATTGACCTCAATAACAGTCAGTTCTGAGGAATACTTATTTGAGGAAAAATTGAAAGTAGGCGACAGTTACAAAGACGTTATGACATTTTTAAAATCTTTGGAACTCGAAGGTATAGAAGAAACCGAAGATATTGACGAAGAGTCAAAAGAGAAAATCAAAGAAGTTTACGTAGCAGAAGCAAACGTAACTTTCTGGTTTGACCAAAAAGATAAAGTGACAGAAATTGTATGGGGCGTAATTTATGACTTCGAAGACGACGAAGAAGAATAGTCAAGAAATATTTTTTTTGGTAGTTCTAAAAAAGCAATGATAAAAAGTTAGATTCTACATATACTATAAACGGCAACTTTGGCAAAGTTTTAATTACACAATAATAAAAGTTCAAATTATAACCGTTTATAGTATAGATAAGAATAAAAGTTAAAATTATCCCCATTTTGAGTATAAGACTACTTTAGTTATCAAATCTCATAGTATTTTAATGATTTCGGAATATATATTTTCGTATCCTTTCCAGTTGTGAACATTGAAATTGCTGTTATGCCAGAGCATGACAAAGTTACCTTTGTATTTTTTAGTTGTTTCTATTAAATTAGCAAACTCATTGTAAAAATCTTCTTTATTAGTAGTGCTTCGTTGTATTGCTGTGTCCATCGCTATGAGTGGTTGCTCTAACAGGTTGAGTTTTTTTCGTGTCAATATATTAAACACATTGAATTCATAACAAGTTCCGCATCTGAATCCGCCGCTGTTAGCGTATGCCATTGTGCTGTCGATGAGCATAGAGTTGTCGTCCCATATTTGCCATGTGATGGGTGTTTCAAATCTTAGAAAATGCTGTCTTCCTTCAGTTATGTGCGGATATATATTTTCTAATCTTAGTTTTTCGGTTTTAAATATATTAGGTTTGTTATAAGCATCATAGGTGCTGTGAATTCCTATTTTATGTCCCCGTTTGATAATTTTGCGAATAAGATTTTCTACATAAATATCATTAATATCATATTTGACATCTTTTTCACCGATGAGTCCCGCCATGAAGTAGAAGTGGGATTTAATATTGTATTTTTCCGATACTTCCATCAGGAAGTCAAATGTGTCGTAGTAATCTTTGCAAGTTCCATTTTTTATATTGATATAATCTCTGGTAGTTTTAAAAGGTAGTAGCAGACTTTTACGTTTGACTACGTCACTGACTACGGTTTTGAAATATTTAAAAAAAGTATCAAATACTGCGATTGCGTCTATGTCATGTGAAAGTTTAGGAGTGTATGTAAACTCTCTTCTTTGCTGCTTCGTACCGAGAAATTTAATCATTTTCCAGAGAAATTCTATGTACTCGTTGACAATAGGTCGTTTGTGTATGTTAAATTTTTGGACAGTTGCTTGGTCATCAGGAAATCTGTTGTATTTATCTTTTTTTTCGGTGACGTATTCTTCCCAACGGGTTAGCATAAAAAAAGTCGCGGCAAAAATATCTATGTGGCAGACGATAGCTGTTTCAGATATTTCTATATTATCTTCTCCGTATAGTATAACAATATCATGATTGTTAATAAACTGGTTTTTAGAGAAAGTGATTTTATTAGGGATATTATTGACGGACAAATAGCTTTTTTTTTCATTATACTTAGCAAAGAAATAGTCTTTGATTATCAAGACTTTTTTACTGTCGAGCGTAATCTTGTATTCATCCGAGTCAGGTGTGGTTGTGATAAAATAGTCTAATCCGAGAAAGTCTTCGAAGACTATATCAAGGATATATTTTCTTTCGGGAATGAAATTATTTGGTATATTAATTTTTAACATGTTATTATTTCTTGCTAAAAAATCTCTTTTTTATGACCGTTAATAATTTTTGTGTTTTTAATATCTTAGCGGTAAACAGATAAGGAATTGACCTTATAATTTCTCTAAGATTAGAAGCAAGCATTCTGTCCACATATATCACAGTATTAATATTTTGTGGTTTGACTTTTAGTCCGAATAGCAGGTCGAGTATGTCCGGATTATTAAGGAATGCAAATTCTATTGATGCCCAGAATTTTGCATTTACTTCCATGAATACGTAATCTTTACGGATGTCGCAATATTTGTATTCTGCAAGTCCCCAGCCGCTGTAATTAATTTCTTTTGCTATTCGTTTGGTATAATCTATCAGTCGTTGGTCATCTATTGTAGAAAGGACTACTCCGGATCCGCCGTGATATGGATAGCTGATTTTTTCTTCTTGGGAGAATGATGTCAGCACCACTCCATTGTTTGCGATAAATCCGACAGCATAAGTGCCTTTGGTTTGTATATATTCTTGGAAGAATACAGTTTTTGAGCTTCTTAGTTTGTCCAATTCTTCTTTTGTGTAAACTATTCCGCGTTCGTTGTATCCGTCTTCTCTGAGTGACTTGTAGAAGACGGGAAAGAAGTCGAGGTCGTCTATTTTGGTGTAAGATCTTGGTATTGGCACCCCTATTCGTTCCACAATTTCGAGCATCTTTATTTTGTCATAAGTAATTAAATTGTCGCGAGTGAAGTTTATCTCGCCGAATTTAAGTTTTCCGTGTTTTTCCACATATTTTAATGTGCTTGTTGCTCCTCCTGGCACGATAATATCAAATTCTTCGTCACCTTCATATACTTCATTTTTGTCGAAATAGAGTTGGTAATTTTTCGACCTACGCAAATATTTAGCAATAGAAATTGCTTGATCTTTATGGCATTCTAAAAACAATACTTTTTTCACTTATTTAAAGATATTAGGGATACAATTTTTTTAGTACAAAAGTAGAAAAAAAAATGAAAAAATATTTTTTTTTTATTTTAGTTGTAAAAATTTTTTTTTTTTGGCTATTTAATATATTTTAATATCTCCATGTCCTATAAAAGCTTTATTATCATCGGTCTTAAAACGATAATATATTCGGATAACATCTTCGTCAGTTATATAATCTTTTACATTTATAGAAATTTTATCTTCTGTCAGGTCGTTTTCCGAGTGTAAAATCTCCCATTTTTCGTTTACAATTATATAATCAAATTTGATATTCGCACTATATTTTAGACTTATATAGATAAAATTTGTTGCAGGATTTGGTAAAGCTTTGATAGTAATGGTATCAGAGTAGCTTTTTATTATAGTAAAATCTTCATAGTCGGAGAATAGTTTACGTTCTTTACGTTTCCATTTATCTTCGATTTTCCAGTCCGTAGAGTCTTCGACTCCTATTAGTTTACCTTCGATATCTCGTGAGGTGTAACCGTCAAAAGAGGTGAAATTAAAGATGTCATTCTTACAGCTAATCAACAATATAACAATTAATATTATAAAAAAAATGTTTTTTTTCATGTTTATATTTAATAAATTTATTTTAATTTGTAGACGGTCATAAAAGTGTGATTTTTATGACCGTCATAAATAGTATCTATTTATTTTTAGCAGCTTCTAATTTAGCTTTCATCTCTTTTTGTTTGTCATATTTTTGGAGACGGAGATATATTGTAATAAGCGTTGACATTACAGTTTGGTCGGTTGCATCTATTCGGTGCGCTTCTTCCATATAAGGCAATGCTTCGGCAAATAATTTTTTAGATTCTTCTATTTCTTTATCGTATTTAGTTTTTTCTGACGAAGGTAAGCTTTGTGCAAATTCTATTGTTTTTTTGGCTTTCATGTAATACATAACTCCGGCATTGTAGTTTGCATCAAAGTAGTCTTTATTTATTTCAATAGATTTATTATAGCTTTTGATAGATTCTTCAAAATATTTTTGTTTTTTAGCTTCGTCTGTGCTTAGGGAGTCATTAGCAAGTGCGTCATAAAGAATACCTTGCACAAAATATACGGTGGCATTTGTAGGGTTTTCGTCTACTGCTTTTTTGATATATTCCAAAGCTCCTTCAGTATCTCCAACTGACCTGTAATAAGTAATTAACATGTCGATGACATCTAATGAGCTGGAATTAGCTTTGTAAGCTTTATCAACAATTTTACGTTGTTCTTCTTTGTTATTTTCTTGAGTTGCGATTGTAAACAAATATCTGTAGCAAGTGATAGGTTCATAATTGAGTTCTATCGCTTTGGCATAATATTTTTTGGATGCATCAAATTTATTTAATTTAGAGGCAAATTCACCAGCAAAAAAGTTTATCATCCCTGGCGAGAATAAAGTATCAGTCTTTTCACGCGGATAGTCATATAGTAGTAAAGAGTTGTCAAAACAGCTAAGAGCATCTGCATAATTGCCGTCATCATATTTAGCTATTCCTTTGTACATGAAAGCGTCACGTATTTGTGCGGTTGTTTGTTTTGTAGTTGATTTAGCTGTATAGGTTTTTTTTGGGTCGAGTTTTTCAGCTTCTTTTATTGCTTCAAATGCTTTTTCAAGCGCTTTATCATCAAGAGCTTGAGTTTCTTTCCACTTCTCCAATAAGCTGTCTTTACCAAAAGTTAATTCTATGCGGTCGTAAATCCATGTTAAAGTTCCATCAGGGTTCTTTTTAGTGCTTTTGGGTGTTCCAACAATAACATCTGCTCCAGTCAACAGGTTTCCGTTGACGTTTTTAATACCACTTTGATGCATTCCTACATAAATGTTTGCTGTATTTACACCGTAAACTTGAAGGAAGAGTTGAGCTCGGGAGTCCCATGTTTTTAGTTTAGCTTTTTTAGCTTCATTAGCTATTTCGGCATCGCTTTTTTGTATTCGCACCTTTAAGTTGTCCCAGTCGGAAAGTTGTGCAAACATCATTTGAAAACTAAGAATTAACAAGAAAGATAAAATTATTTTTTTCATGTCATTAAATTTATATTATTAATTATTTTTCGCTGTTTATGAGGTCTATAGTATTTTTTATTTGATCTTCTACATTTTGTGTTTCAGCATCATTATCTCGCCATATTTCAAGTGCGATTTCAAAATTTTCGAGCGCTAAGTTATATTGTTTAAAATATTTTTGGATAAGTCCAATGTTATAGCTAACATTTGCTACGCCGAGATTATCTCCTATTTTTCTGTATATTTCAAGAGCTTGCAGATAGTGAGAAAAAGCTTCGGTATCTTTATTGGATTTGTATAAAAGTATTCCGATATTTTGATACGAGTCAGCGAGCAGGACGTCGTCTTCTTGTTTGATAAGACATTGTGCAACTCTTTCTTGAAATTCTATTGCTTTTTCGAGGTTGTCCATTTTTTCGTAGCAGTGAGCCAGATTATTACAGTTTCTTCGTTCTCCTTCTATGTCGTCTATTTGTTTGTAAAACTCTATAGCAATAAGATATAATTCTACTGCGGCGGCATAATCAGCCATGACATCTTTTACGTAACCTAAGTTGTTGTAACTGCTTGCTATGTCCGGTAGCAGATTGTATTTTAAGGCGAGTTCATTAACTTTTTTGTAATAGCTTTCGGCGAGTTCGTATTTTTCCATCTCACAAAAACATCCGGCAATATTATTGTAATTAACAATAAGTCCTGCGAAGTTTCCAATTTCTTCGTTAGTAAATGCGGCTTTTTCGTAGAATAAAATTGCTTTGGGATAGTCTTTTTTATAAAAATATATTAATCCGATGTTGTTATTATAGTTAGCAATTTCGTCATTCAAATTTAGACTTCTCGAAATAGAAAGAGTTTGTGAGTATGAGGCAATAGCATTGTCGTATTGTTTCATATCTTCATATATAGTTGCGAGGATATGATAGTTTCGCTGTTGTGCGAGTTTATCATCGTTATCTTTGTTTATTTCAAGTGCTTGAAAAGCATACGATAGCGCTTTGTCGTAGTCTTCGAAAATTCTGTATATATCAGCGATATTGTTATATACGAGTGCGAGACTGACTTTGTCGTTTACGGATTTGAATATTTCAATAATTTTCAAATAGTGTTCTTCGGCGAGGATATAATTTCCTTGCTGGCTGTATATATTAGCTATATTGTTATAATCAGCGGCGATTGCGACGATGTCATTAAATTTTAAGCTTATGTTAAGTGATTTCTCAAAATATTCGAGTGCTTGTTCTGGGTCTGCGCTTTGTCTGTGTATTTCACCGATGCTTTGATACGTGCTAACGAGACTAATATTGTCGTTTAGTTCTGTTGCGAGGAGGAGTGCTTTTTCGTGATTGTCTAACGCTTTATTAAACTCTTTTTTTCGGGTGTAGCAGCTGCCAATGTTGTTGTAAGCGATGATCATTTTGAGTTTATCATTCGTTGTTTGGTCTATTTCTAATGTTTTTTTGTAATAATCTATTGCAATTTGATATTCGCCCATATTTTCTTTGACCAGTCCGAGATTATTAAAATGATTAGCCATATTAACTTTGTCGTTGAGTTCTTTGTCTATGGTTAAAGCTTTTTCAATAAAATCTATAGCTTTATTATATTCGGCTTTCCAGTTGTGACATAGTCCTATGTTGCTGTAGCATTCGGCGATTTTTTTCTTGTTGTTTAAAGTTTCAAATAAAGAAAGCGCTTTATAATAGAATTTAATGCTTTCGTCCATGTCTCCTCTAAAACGGTGTGCAAATCCGATGTTAGCAATACTTTCTGCTATTTTTTCGTTCATTTCGTGTTGCTCGAAAATATGTTTTGCAGTATTAAAATATTCTATTGCTTGGTCATATTCGGCAAATCGGACTTTAATAATTCCGATGCTGTTCAGATTGTCAGCATACGCTTTATCGTCGGCTGTTTTGTTCATATCTAATGACTTGTTATAAAGTCTCAGCGCTTCGTCAAAATTAGCGAGTTCCGTAAGTGCGCCTGCTTTTATGGCATAGCTTTCTGCGATGTAAATTTGTTCGTTAATAAGCTGTGCAATTTTCAACAGTTCTTCTGCTTTTTCGGAGACGAAAGCATAATTAGCTTTAAAATGATTGGCTTGTAATTTTATTTTGCGAGCTTCAAATTTTAAGCGTAACGTATCTTTGTCGTTATCAGTCAGTTGTTCTAACTGTATTATTGCTTTTTCAGCGATGTTGATAGCTTCTTGCATCTTAAATGCCTCGTAATCTTTTTTGGCATTTTCTATCAATATAATAATATTATCTTTCAACATTAGTAATTTATACTGTTATTGTTTATGCTTTTATTGATAAATAAATTTATTTGTAGTCCGCAAAATCTTTGGCATGATATGTAATAATAATATCAGCACCGGCTCTTTTAATAGAAGTAAGAATTTCCGTAACGATTCTTTTTTCGTCTATCCAACCATTTGCGGCTGCGGCTTTGACCATTGCAAATTCGCCGCTTACATTATATGCTGCGATAGGGATATTAAAAGTATCTTTAGTTCGGCGAATTACGTCTAGGTAGCTTAGCGCGGGTTTAATCATTACTATATCAGCCCCTTCTTGTATGTCTAATTCTACTTCTCGGATAGCTTCGTCGGCGTTTGCTGGATTCATTTGATATGTTTTTCTGTCGCCGAATTTAGGTGCGCTTTCTGCGGCTTCACGAAAAGGTACGTAGAATGCGGATGCGTATTTAGCCGAGTAAGACATTATAGGGATTTTATAATATCCGTTTTTGTCTAACGCAGCACGTATATTCGCTACTCGTCCGTCCATCATGTCACTTGGTGCGAGCATGTCTGCTCCTACTCTTGCAAAAGATATTGCTTGTTCGGAAAGCGTTACTAATGTGGAGTCGTTGTCCACGTCTCCGTCAATAATAGTTCCGCAATGTCCATGCGTTGTATATTCGCAATTGCAAATATCTGCGATGACAAAAATATTGCTAATTTCTTTTTTTATTTGCTTTATAGCACGTTGCACAATGGCGTCGTCGTGTGTTGCATATAAACCATGTTCGTCTTTGGTTTCGGGTATTCCAAAAAGGAGGACAGCGTTAATACCTTTGTCTATCAATATTTTACACTCGGTCACGATGTTGTCTACTGACATTTGATAGTTTCCGGGCATTGAGTTTATAGGATTTTTAACATTATTTCCGGGACACACGAAGAGTGGCATGACCAGGTCGCTTACTTCAACTTTTGTTTGTGTAAGCATATTCCTTAGTATAGGATTCATTCTAAGTCTTCTGAGTCTTGTTTCAGGGAAAAACATAATTTTAAAATTTATAAGTTATAAAAATATTTTTGTATATCATTTGCGAGTTTGGGATAGTAAGTTTTGTGAGAGGTGATGAGTGCTTGATAGTTATTTTCAATAAGTTGTAGTTTTGTTTTTTCACCGATGACGGCAAATCGTTGATTATCAATAAAATAGTTTTTTTCAAATAAAGAGAAGAAATTTGTTATCGCCGATGCACTTGTGAATACTAACATGTCGTAATTAAATTCTTTTATCTGGTTGTATATTTGTTGATTTATAGTTTGAGGTGTGATTGTGTTATAAATATTTATACGTTTGACATTAGCATATCTTGATATTTTATTTTCTAAAATGTTGTCAGCTTGTTCGCCTTGGATAATTAGGATTTTTTTTCTTTGTATCAAATTAAATTCAAAGAGTTCGTTTGCCAGGTCTTCTGATGAGTTTCCTTTGGAGATGTAATACGCATTACGGTCATGCTCGGATAGAGCTTGTGCTGTTTGCAATCCTACTACGGCTATTTTTATAGACAATTTCATTTTTAATATTTCTAAAATTTTAAAGAAAATATTTACTCCGTTAATACTTGTAAAAATTATCAGGTCATAGTTGTTTGCAAGTTTAATATCTTCTATTTCTTGTTCGTTTAGTTGTCGGTCAATAATTTCTATTGCAGGGAAATTAATTAAGTCAAAGTTGTTTATATCAAAGTTTTGTGCGAATTTTAAAAATCGTTTTTCGGCTACGGTACTAATTATTATTTTCTTGGTTTGTTGTTTCATTTCTAAAGAAATTAATTTTTCACAAAAGTAAAAAAATAAAAATAAGAATAAAATTTTTTTTATAATAATTTGGTAGCGTATAAAAATAGTGACCAAAATTCAAATTTACTGATTT
>DYQJ01000081.1 GCA_020719345.1 Draconibacterium orientale
AAAAATCAGTAAATTTGAATTTTGGTCACTATTTTTATACGCTACCAAATATTTGCCACGCTTTTTCGGCTTGCGAGTATAACATTTGTAATCCGTTTATAGTAATTGCTTTTTTGAATCTACCAAATTTAAGAAATTGTGTCTCGGCAGGATTATAAATTAGGTCGTAAAGAATATGATCTTTTGTCAAATATTCATACGGAATGTTCGGATAATAATCGGTATCAGGGAACATTCCAAGCGGGGTAGTGTTGATAATAAGCTTATATTCTTCTATTATTTCTTTATTCAGCTCGGAATAAAATAAAGAAATGTCATTTTTATACGGAGGACGAGTGACAAACCGGTATTGAATATCATTTTGTTTCAATACATGTTCTACAGCTTTGGAAGCCCCTCCTGTTCCCAGAATTAGCGCTTTATATTTTTGTTTTTCAAGATATGGAGAAATTGTTTGCTGAAAACCATAGATGTCGGAGTTGTACCCTTTTAAAATAATTTTGTCGTTATCAGTTATAATCTTTATGAGATTTACGGCACCTATAGTTTTAGCTGTTTCATCTATCTCGTCTAATATGTCCATGATTTTTTCTTTAAACGGAATAGTAACGCTGAATCCCCGTAATGTGGGAAAAACTTTTATCAGGTCAAAGACTTCAAATACGGTGTCTATTGGAAATAATTTGTACTCGGCATCCAATATTTGTTCACGTCTGAACTTCTCTCTAAAAAAGATTTCAGAGAAAGAGTGAGTAAGTGGCTGTCCTATTAAACCGTATAATTTCATATAAATATTTATTAATTAAAGCTTTCTATTATTTTTTTTATTCGCTTGTCTATTTTCGCGCTTGGACAGAAGTTTAAAAAATCTATGTGCGAGTCGTAATCTCGTTTCAAGGCGTCACTAAGATATTTTACTGCCGTTCTTTTTTTGCCTGACCTAAAATGATATGCTGCAAGACGATAGTCTATTATTGCATTATCAGGAATGTAGGATTTCGCATTGTTTAAAAGTTCTATGGCAGTGGAAAATTCGTTATTATAAAATTTTAGCTCCGAGTAGTCTAACCAACAGTAAACATTGAACGGCGCATATTTTATTGCTTGTTGATACGAGTAATCGGCTTTTTCTATTTTTTGTTGTTCATTTTGTACGCGTGCAAGTGCGAACCAGTATAACGGATTTGTTCCTTCTATTTCTATTGCTTGTTCTAATTTTTTCTCACTTGCTTTGAATTTAGCTTTCATTAACAGTATTTTTGCCAACCCGTATATTGCATCAGCTTTTTTGGGATTAATGTCTAAGGTCATGTTATAATATTTTTCGGCTTCTTTATATTCTCTCAGATCTTCATAACAGTCTGCAATATAACAAGTTACAATATAACTGTATGGTTCCAGTTCCGATAGTTCAATAAAAACATCTAAGGCGGCAGGAATTTTTTCTGCATGATATAAAATAACTGCTTTATTGTAGTAAGCAGACGCAAAGGTTTCATCTATTGCTATACAAAAATCGTATGCCTCTATTGCCTTGTCATAATCTTCCAGTTTTTGATATACTATGCCCAAATTGTACCATGCTAATTTAGTAAACGGATATTCTTCTAAGTATATTCGTAAGAGTTCTATACTTTTTTTGTCTTCGTTAATACGTTCTAATGCAAAGCCATAGTCGTAGATGAGAGAGTAGTTAGTTTTATTTTCGGCATAAGCGTGTTCCAAGTAACGACAAGCAAGCCCATATTCCGAGTTTTGCATATAAATACGTGCTATCTCGTAGTTCAAATCATACAATTCGCCGGAGAACTCCATCTGACTAATAATTTTATCAAACAACGCAACCGCTTCGTTTCCTCTTCGGATTCGTACCAGCGCAGTAGCAAATAAAGTGTTTATTTCTACGTCATTAGTATCTATCTTAGAGACGGCACTCAATATCTCTATGGCTTCGTCAAACTTTTGCATCTCTATCAACACCTGAGCTTTTTTTGTTTGCAAAACAGAGGAAAGCGGATGGATAGTTATCCCGAACTCGCAAACAGACATTGCCTCTTGCAGCTTATTATTAAATATATAAAAACGAACTATTGCGACAAGCTCTTCTACGTCAAAATAAATATTTCTCCCTTCACTTAGCATTGACTCATAAATAGTTACGCTTTGAGGCATAATGGTCTTATCCTGATTCTTGTGATTCATATGACAAAAAGATAATTCTTGATTTTCTAACTAAAAACTTCTTTGCAAAGAT
This sequence comes from Draconibacterium orientale, assembly GCA_020719345.1. Taxonomy (GTDB): domain Bacteria; phylum Bacteroidota; class Bacteroidia; order Bacteroidales; family DYQJ01; genus DYQJ01. The sequence goes on from DYQJ01000081.1 coordinate 2,255, forward strand.
AATATTTTTTTTTATTATTCTATATTTTTTTATTATTATTAAAAAAAAATGTATCTATACTAAAAACGGCAACTTGACAAAGTTTAAAACTTTGGCAAGTTGCCATTTTTAGTGCATATTGTTATAAAAAAACGAATACTGGTGACGCTTATAACTTAAAAAGACTTTTCTCTTTTATAATAATAACATTACCATGTTTTTTTAATTTTTTGAGGTCTATCTGTTTTTTATCTCCTACTATTGCATACGCTATCGGCTTAGTTTTTAGCTCTTTGGCATAAAAATTATTTATATCTTCAAAAGTTAAAGAGCTATATTTTTTCATTTTGGTTTTTGCCGGGTCTTCGGTGTATCCGAGCTTTTGATAATATTTTATCTGCATGGAGAGCTCCCTAAAATTCGGTCTATCAGTGATAGAAGACAATAAAAGATAGTTTTTTATCATCTCCGTACGTTCTGGTTTAGCCGGCATATTGGTGATAAGGTCTTCAAAAACTTCCATCGCTTCCAACGTCTTATCCGCTTGCGTGCCTACGTATCCGACAAAATATTTATTATTATTGGTAGTATTTGGCATCACTATTCTTGCACCTGCGCCGTAAGCTAAAGAACGTGCTTCTCTGATTTCTTGTAACACGAGTCCGGAAAAGTCACCGCCGAAGTATAAATTAAATGCTTCCGTTTCTGCGGTTTCGTTAATATTATATTTATTGCCGTTAGAAAATAAATAGATTTTTGATTGTATGGCTTTACTTTTATCTACAAAGAAGACAGTATTTTCTTTATATTCTTGTTCTTTATCAAATACTTCTACAGCAGGTTTTAAAGTTCCTATGAAGGTTAATTCTTTGTTTATCAATTCCATAACTTGTGTATATTTAATGATTTTAGGACTACCTACATAATGAACTTCCAGCGCATAACCTATGGCTTTTTTGTATTCTTCAACTAATTGAGCCGTAGTTAGTGCTTTTATCTCTTTTGTGCTAAGACGGTCTATGTATGAGGATTTATCTTTATACATAACATATTCTTTTAGCGCATCGGCTACTCCATCAGTTTCGCTTCGTTCCATTTTTCTTGAGCTGGCTTCGGCTTCTATTATCAATTTTATTTTTTCTTCGGCTACCGCAGGTGCTATCAAGAAGCTGTTTAATAAATTTAAAGTCGCTTCCAAATTGCTTTCTATACCTGTGACTTCTACATAAAAGCTGTTATCAGTAGTTTTAAAATTGACTTGCGCGCCGAGTTCGCTAAATTTCTCTTTCAATATTTTAGCATCATAATCTTTACTTCCGGCAACAGACATTATTTCTGAGGTATATGTCAATAAAGGACTTGAGTTCTTACCTATTCCAAATCTTAGATTCATGCTAAAAATGTCGTTTTTATCGTTGACCGTATAATAGAAACTTTTATTTTCGCCGAGTTTTTCTGTTATTATGTCTTTATCAAAATTGATATAACTAACGGTATAATCTTCTGCCTTTTTGGCTTCAAATTTTTTCGCATATTCAGATTTCGCATCGGTTTTAGAGATGAGTGGAGCATATTCCGGTTTCTGAATTTTCTCTTTCTTAAAGCTTCCCATCTTAGAGTACATTACTAAGTAATTATCGCTAAAATACTTATTAGCAACGTTTTTTATATCTTCTATCTTTATGTCTTTAATCTTTTCGTTAAGCTTTAAATATTCATTAATATCTTTTCCGAGAGCAAATGCGGTAGAGATGGCATAATTTATAGACTCCATGTTCTCCATGTTAAGCTGATTTTCTATGTAGAGTTGATTTTTTATACTCTCCAAAGTTTTTTCATCTATTTCTCCGTTTTTCAACTTCTTCACTTCGTCTAACAAAAGTTTTTCTACTTCTTCTAAGCTTTGTCCAATGATTTTAGGAATACCCAAAAATATAGTGGCGCCATGGTCAAAATATGGCATCGGAATTACTTGAGCTGCAAGTAATTTGTTGTCAATGATAAGTTTATCAAACAAACCGGTTTGATTAGAATTAGATAACAAGGAATGAAATATTTTTAAGACTAACTCGTCCTGATGTCCTGTCGGTGCAGTTCTGAAGCCCAAAAATTCAAGTTTGATAGGCGAAAGACGAGTTTCCACAAATTCGCGTCCTACGAATGCTACTTCTTCATATTTCTTTTTCTCAGGTACAGAAGACGATTTCCAATCTCCGAACTTCTCTTTTATCATAGGCATAATTTTTTCTTTATTAAAATCGCCGGAGATGATAAGTGCCATATTATTAGGGACATAATAGGTCTTATAGAAAGCATACATTTTAGTCAACGAAGGATTTTTTAGGTCGTCAATCGAGCCAATTAAAGTCTGTTGTCCATACGGATGATTTTTGAAAAATTGATTATTAAATTTTTCCAATAGCGGAAAAATAAAGATGTCGGAATACAAATTTTTCTCCTCGTAAACAACCTCTAATTCTTGTTGAAACCCTCTAAAAACAGGATTTTCAAAACGGTCACTGTATAAGTCCAACCATTTTTCCAATTGATTAGGTGGAAAAGCATTATAATAAACGGTCATATCCCAGCCCGTCCCCGCATTCAGGTCGGTTCCGCCGATGCTTTTGATAAGATTACTCAACTCATTTTGAGCTACATACTCGTTTGCTTTTATTGATTCTTCATTTATTTGTTTTTGAATAGACAAACGTTCAGTCTCGTCAGTTGTTTGTCCTAACTTGTCGTAGAGCTCAAAAATTTTATCTATATGCACTTTCTCGGCTTCCCAATTCAACGTTCCTATCGTTTGTGTTCCTTTAAATAACATGTGTTCTTGATAATGCGCCATGCCCGTAGCATCATCTGGGTCATCTTTTCCTCCTGCTTTACAAACTATATTACCAAAAACTTTCGGACTGCTATGGTCTTCATTTAAAATAACTGTAAGTCCATTTTCTAAGGTGTAAGTGTAAATGTTCAAGTCCTGTGAAATTAAAAAATTAGTACTAAACAAAATAATTAATAAAGAAAAAAAAATACGTCTCATAAAAATTAGTATATAAATATTTTATAAAATAATGTGCAAATGTAAAAAAATAATACATTAAAATACAATGATTATATATTTTTAAAATTATTTATATATTTTTTGCAACTAAAAAAATTATAGTATGTCATTTTTATTCGTAAAAAATAAATTTAATTTTTGTTAATGTATGAAAAAAGTATTATTTATCTTATTATTTGTTGGCTGTTATTTTGCAGCTTTTTCACAAACCGCTTTATATCAAACTATTAGAGGACGAGTAATAGATTTGCAAACAGAAGAAACATTAATAGGCGCAAGTGTTTTAATATCAACTATTTCGCCCGTCATGGGAACAATAACTGATGCCGATGGTGAATTTAAAATTGAGAACATTCCAATAGGAAGGCACGACTTGGAGGTAAGCTTCATCGGTTACAAACCCGTTGCAATGAAAAATATAATGCTTAGCTCCGGAAAAGAAGTGGTATTAGAAATAAAAATGGAAGAGCAAGTAGTAGAACTATCAGAAATTAGCGTCAAAGCATATCATAAAGACCAAGCACTCAACGAATTTGCTACTGTCAGTGCAAGATCGTTTACAATAGAAGAAACTGAACGCTATGCCGGTAGTCTGGGAGATCCGTCACGAATGGCGTCTAATTTTGCAGGAGTGATGTCTGTCTCTGACCAGCGAAATGATATTATTATCCGCGGCAATTCTCCGGCGGGACTGCTCTGGCGAATCGAGGGCATAGATGTTCCTAACCCTAATCACTTTGGCTCAATGGGATCCACCGGCGGACCTGTTAGCATGTTGAATAATAATTTACTTACAAATTCAGACTTTTTCACCGGAGCATTTCCGGCAGAGTTTGGAAATGCTTTGTCCGGCGCTTTTGACTTAAATATGCGAAACGGAAACAATCAAAAATACGAATTTCTCGGACAAATAGGATTCAACGGCTTTGAACTCGGAGCTGAAGGACCTTTTTCAAAAGATTCAAAATCTTCGTTCATCGCTAATTTTAGATATTCTACATTAGAAGTATTTAGCAAATTAGGAATGAGCTTCGGGACTGGAAGTGCGGTACCACAATATAAAGATTTTACTTTCAAAATTAATCTCCCGACTAAAAAATACGGCAAATTTACTTTCTTTGGAATAGCCGGAATTAGCTTCATCGCAATGTTGGACAGCAAAGCAGACAGCGCAAACTATGGTTTTGGTGGAACAGATTTATATTATGGCTCAAATATGGGAGTAACAGGGGTTTCGCATACGTATTTCTTTAAAAATAATTCTAAATTGACAACTAAAATTGCAACGTCTACCTTTAATACTTTAACTAAATTAGACTCCATAAAAAAAGATGGAAAAGACAGTATATGGAGATTTTACGATAGCGATTTCATTGAATATAAGCACTCTTTTTATGCTGATTTCAACAAGAAGTTTAACTCAAAAAACTACTTCGCCATCGGAGGAATATTAGATTATTTTCAATTTGATTACTTAGACTCTGTAAATACCGGAGAAAAATATATTAGACAATTTGACATAAAAGGTGACCAAATATTAGCAAGAGCTTACTTAAATTGGCAACACAAATTTAACGACAAATTAACATTAAACACCGGACTCCACTATTTGCATCTCATCAGCAACAACACCACTTCTATAGAACCCCGAATAGGACTTCGTTGGAATTTAACTAATAATCAATCTCTTAACTGCGGATTTGGTATGCACAGTCAAACACAAACTATGGCATTGTATTATTATAAAAACCCTGACAATAATCAATTCATTTATAAAGACTTAGACCTGAACAAGAGTATGCACTATGTTTTATCTTACGACAATGTATTAGCCAAAGATTTTAGACTGAAGATGGAAGCATATTATCAATATCTCTACAATATACCCGCATCAAAATCGGATATACCGCAAATGTCAATGCTTAATACCGGAGACAGCTTCACACTAAATGCAACCGCAGACATGCAAAACATTGGAACAGGTGAAAACTATGGAGTAGAACTGACGCTGGAAAAATTTTTTAGCAACGGATATTATTTTTTAACTACCACTTCATTATACGAGTCAAAATATACAGACCAAGAAAATGTAATAAGAAATTCGCAATTTGCCGGTAATTATGTCTTCAATGCACTTGCTGGTTATGAGTTTAATGTTGGCAAACAGTCGCTTCTTTGTTTTGATATAAAAACTGTTTATGCCGGCGGAAAACGTTTTATTCCGATAGATATAGAAGCTTCTAAGTCTGTTAATCAGACAGTTTATGATTGGAAACATGCTTACGAAGACAAGATGGATGATTATTTTCGCGTCAATGCCCGCATAACTTTCAAAACAAATAACAAACATCTCTCGCAAGAATGGGGATTAGATTTGCAAAATCTTACCAATCATAAAAATATTTTTCAAACTTATTGGAATGCTACAAAACAAGAAATTCAAACCGATTATCAACAAGGTTTCATGCCGATGATGACATGGCGAATAGTTTTTTAAGAAAAATAAAAAAAATAAAACTTTTTTTTGGTACATTTGTATTATTTTTGTATTTTTCAAAAAAATTTTAAAATAGAAAATTATGGGATTCTGGGATAAACTTAAAGGTGAATTAATAGATGTCATTGAATGGCTCGACTCATCAAGTGACACAATGGTGTACCGTTTCGAAAGATACGGAAACGAGATAAAGAACGGAGCAAAATTAACGGTCAGAGAATCGCAAGTCGCTGTTTTTATCAATGAAGGCGCACTCGCTGACGTATTTCCTCCCGGCATGTACACGCTGGAAACCGCGAATATACCTATTTTGTCAACTTTGAAAGGTTGGAAACATGGCTTCAAAAGTCCATTCAAAGCAGAGGTATATTTTGTTAATACGAAATTGTTTACCAATCAAAAATGGGGAACACCGAACATCTTTTATTTGAGAGACCAAGATTTCGGACGCGTTTCATTACGAGCATTTGGAACTTATACTTTTAAAGTTACTGACGCCTCTATGTTTATCAAAAATGTAGTAGGAACTAATGACGACTTCAAAGCAGATGCTGTAGCTGGAGAAATTAGAAGCATGATAGTTACCCGTTTTATAGAATCGGTAGGAGAAAGTAAACTCTCGCTTTTGGATTTCGCTTCCAATTATAAAAAACTATCTGAATTCACAGAAGCTAAATTAAAAGGTGAATTAGCAGGATATGGCATAGAAGTAACTAAATTTTTAATTTCAAGTATCAGCTTACCGGAAGAATTACAAAAGAAACTTGACGAGGGAACAGGCATGAACATGTTAGGTGATATGAACAAATATCAACAAATGAAGTCTGCCGATGCGATGACTAATATTGCCTCCAACAAAACTGTAGGAGGAGGTATAGAAGGTATGATGGGAATGGCGATGATGAATCAAATGATGCAAAATCAACAAAATCAGCACAGCTATCAGAACCAACAAAACAATCAAAACGTTGCACCGCCACCGATGCCACCGCAATCTGCTTACTATGTATCTATAAATGGACAACAACAAGGTCCGTTTGGGTTGCAAATTTTACAACAAATGGTAGCACAAAATCAACTCACTCCGAAAACCTATGTATGGAAACAAGGAATGGCAGCATGGAGCTTAGCATCTGATGTTCCGGAGATAGCCGCCTTATTTGGTGCTGCACCGCCACCTCCTCCGCCTCCAATGATGTAACTGACTAATATATAATTTTGCCACTAATTCATTAAAAATAAAAATATTAATGAATTAGTGGAATTTATTAACATAATAAGACAATCATTATACAGATGGAAACACCCGAAATAACTACGACCAATCAAAGTGAAGTTACGTGTAAAAATTGTGCAGGGAAGTTAGTATTTGCTCCCGGTACCACAAGCATGCGTTGTGAATCTTGCGGAACAGAAAATACTATAACGATAGATATGAAAGCTAATCTGGAAGCTACCAAAGAACTTGATTATCTTAGTCATATCAATAAAGCGGTTAGTCAAGCGGCTACACAAAAAATAGTCACAGTTAAATGCAAAGCGTGCGGCGCTGAGACTACTTTCAACCCTAATATTATCTCCTCCGAATGCGACTTTTGTGGAAGTCCGATGGTCGCTAAGCAAGGAGAAGAACATTCTGTTATTAAGCCGAGCTCAGTTTTGCCTTTCAAAATTGACCAACGCCGAAGTATTGAACTTTTCAAAAAATGGATAGAAGGACTATGGTGGGCGCCAAGTGCATTGAAAAAACGTGCAAGTCAAAACGGTAAACTAAACGGTATTTATATTCCTTACTGGACTTATGACGCAAGAACATTCACTAACTACAGAGGAGAACGCGGAGACGACTATCAAGAAACCGAAACTTTTAAAAACGACAAAGGAGAAACCGAAACAAGAACAGTAACAAAAACTCGCTGGACATCTGTCTCAGGAAGAGTTAATAATGTCTTCGACGACGTGCTTGTTGTTGCCAGCAAAAGCTTGCCTACAACACATGTGGACAGGTTAGAGCCATGGAACCTTAAAGAATTAACAGCATACGACGACAAATTCCTTACCGGATTTAAAACTGAAACTTATCAAATAGAACTAAAAGAAGGTTTTGAAGTCGCAAAAGTTAAGATGGACACTATAATAGACCAAACCATACGACGCGATATTGGAGGAGACCATCAACGTATAACTCAAACAAATACCAGACACGAAAATGTAACTTTTAAACATGTATTGCTACCACTATGGATTAGTGCTTACAAGTATAACGCTAAAAGCTACAGATTTATGGTCAACGGACAAACCGGAAAAGTGCAAGGTGAGAGACCATATAGTGCGATAAAGATTATTTTCGCTATATTAGCAGTTATTGCAGTTATTGTTATTCTCTATGCTCTGTTTGGGAAGTGACATTAAAAATAACTAATACAAAATAAATAAATGAATAATTATCAACAAGTTAATTTGTTGGTGATTATTCATTGTTTGTTATCATTTCAAAAATACATGGTAAAAAAACTAAAATAATTGTTTTACTTTTTAAAAAATAAAAAACACATGGAAAATTCATTTAAAGTAGACTTAGATCTAATAACTGACTCCGAAGCAAGGTCGGCAATAATTTTATGCTTAAATGTGATAGAAAATCAGCAAAAACAAATTATAGAATATACAAAAACAGTTGATTTTCTAGTAGATGAAATATCTAAATTAAAAGGGAAACAGCCAAAAACATAGTTTCAGTATCCCAGCAAATAATTATTACATTTGCATTAAAAAATAAGATTAACCTATGCGAGAACATCAAACTATATTTTCAGCCAAAGAACTAAAAAGCAAGATAAAAAATGCTTTTGCAGATGGCATTCCAGATAAAAAAGAGAAAATTGAAATTATTGAAAATTGGCAGCAAAGCATTATTAGCGGGAAAGTTATAAATTCAAAAGAAGAAGAAATAAAGCCATTTTTTGTAACGCAATTTTTCGGTGATATATTAGGATATGAATACAAAAATTCGGAAAATTGGAATTTAAGATTAGAAAATAAGTCCGATTTTGACAATAGTAAAGCAGATGCCGCATTAGGTTTTTTCTCTGTTGATTCAGATTATTTAACTTTGCCAAAGTTTGAAACTTTGGCAAAGTTGAATAATCAGGCAAAGTTGAATAATCAGGCAAAGTTCAAAAGTGACGTAAGAGTAGTCGTAGAAATTAAAAACGCTAAAACAACTCTTGATAAACAACAAAACCGCCCTGATTTTAAAGGAAGTGCAGTAGAACAATGTTTTATGTATGCTGCCAAATCGGGAGAAAAGTGTAAATGGGTAATTGTTAGTAATTTTTTAGAAATTCGTTTGTACTTAGCAAACGACATGACAAAATATGAAAGCTTTGATATTCTCAAACTTAATGAAGAATATGAATTTTCTAAATTTTATTATCTGCTCGCAAACGGACAATTATTTTTTGAAAACATTAAATCTAATATTGATATAGCTCTTGAAAATCGCCTCGAAAAACAACAAATTATTACAAAAGAATTTTACGAAAATTACAGCTTTTTACGTGAAGTTTTTTTGCAACATTTAAAATTACACAATCAAAAAATAAATCCGTTAGATTTATTACAATATGCACAAACAATTATTGATAGAATTATTTTTATTAGCGTAATAAAAGATTATGATTTAATACATTATACCGTTTTTAAAGAAATAGAAGAGATTTCTGCAAAGAGCTGGCATCAAAACGGATATGAATTTTGGTATCAATTACAAGGTCTCTTTATTGCATTGGATAACGGATTACCACCTCGAATACACAAGTTTAATGGTGGTTTGTTTAGACGAAATGAAATCATTGAAAATTTAAAAATCAAAGATGTTTTTTTAAGACGTTTATTGACTTTAAGCAAATATGATTTTGAAAGTGATTTGAGTATTAATGTTTTGGGACATATTTTTGAACAATCTATAACCGACATAGAGAATTTAAAAAAGGAGATAACCGAAGGAAAAGAAGTTGAATATTATGAAACAGACGACGAAATAACTTTTCCAAAGTTTGAAAATTTGGAAAAGTTCAGCAAACGAAAAAAAGAAGGTATATTTTATACTCCCGAAAAAATTACATACTATATTGTTAAAAACACTATTGGCAAATGGTTAGATGAGAAAAAAAATGAAATAGGAATTAATAATTTATCAGAATTTCCTACTAATGAAGAAGAACGAAAATTACATATAGAATACTGGGAAAAATATTCGGAACTTTTAAAAAACATAAAAATACTTGACCCCGCTTGCGGTAGCGGTGCTTTTTTAACTCAAGCGTACGACTATTTGCTGCAAGAGTGGTTAATTGTCATAGATGTATTACAAAATTTAAAAAAAGAAAAAATAAAAGAAAAGGATAAAGGATTATTTAAAATCTTGCAACAAGACACAGAAAACTTTATTTCAAAAATAAAAAAAGAAATTATTAATAATAATCTTTTTGGAGTAGATTTGAACTATGAAAGTGTGGAAATAACAAAACTTGGACTTTGGTTGAAATCGGCAAGTAAAAATGACGCACTTGCATTGTTGGACAGTAACATTAAATGTGGAAATTCATTAATTTCGGATAAATCAATTACAGAAAAAGCTTACAATTGGGAAAATGAGTTTACCGAAATTATTAATAACGGTGGTTTTGATGTAATAATTGGAAATCCGCCTTATGTTCGTCAGGAAAATTTGAATAAAGAAGAAAAACAATATTTTGTTAATACTTACAAACAAACAGGAAATATTAGTGCCGATTTGTATATTTATTTTTATGAAAAAGCATTTGAACTATTGAAACCTAACGGAATCTTGGGATTTATTACTCCAAACAAATGGTTCAAAACTAAATATGGTAAAGAACTCAGAGCTTTTTTAAAACAATTTGAAATAAAACAAATAATAGACTTTTTTGAATTGCCTGTCTTTGACGATGCCGCTACTGATACGCAAATAATTATTATAGAAAACAAAAAACAAACAAAAGAATTTGACTATTTTCCGCTAACAAAACTTGAAGATTTAGAAGACCTTAAAATCTCCCCTGTAAAAGTGAACCCGCTTGATTTTAACGGTTCGGAATGGATATTTGCAAAACCGGAAGATTATAAAATACTGAAACGTATGTTTAAAAATTCTGTTTCGCTTGAAGAATATACTAATGGAAATATTTATAGAGGAATTACAACAGGTTATAATGAGGCATTTATAATTGATGCAAAAACAAAAAATGAATTGATAAAAAAAGATTACAACAGTAAAGAAATTATAAAACCGTATCTTGCTTCTCAAGATTTTAGCAAATATTATATAGATAAAAATCAGGAAAAATATATAATTTTTACACGAAGAGGAACTGATATAGACAAATATCAGATAATAAAAAAATATTTACAACAATTTTATGAGAATTTAAAGCCAAAACAAACCGAAAATGAAATTAATGGTAGAAAACCAGGAAATTATAAATGGTTTGAAATACAAGATAGTACAGACTATTACGAAAAATTTGAACAACCCAAAATTATTTACATTCACACTGCCGTAAATCACCATTTTTATTACGATACCGAAGGTTTTTATGTTAATAATTCTTGTTACATTATTGCAAATGCCGATAAATTTCTGGCACTCTGGTTAAATTCTAATATCTTTGAGTTTTATAAAAATCTAAATTTTGTTGCCTACGGAAACCCGGAAAACAAAGGTCGTTGTAAATTGGATTATAATAAAATGGTTGACGTTCCTATTCCGCTAATTTCAGACAAACTGCGACAAGAATTTGAAAATATATATGACCGAATTTTTGAATTAAATCAAGTTTTATACAAACTAAATAACGGCTTTTTAAATGTTATTAAATCGGATTTGAAAATAAAAATATCTAAAAAAGTAGAAAACTGGTATTCTTTGAATTGGAACGAATTTAATGAAGAACTTGAAAAACTTAAAATTAAACTCGATTTAAAAAAACTAAAAGAATGGAACGCTTTTTTTAGCAACGAACAAAAAATTATTATTCCTATTGTAAATGAACTCAACGAATTAACTCAACTTGTGGATAACAAAATAAGTGAAATATACGAAAAAAAATTATAAAATGTTGATAGCGTAAAATAATGGTGACTAAACACGCTATTTATTTTATTTTCAAG
>DYQJ01000082.1 GCA_020719345.1 Draconibacterium orientale
AAATCAGTAAATTTGAATTTTGGTCACTATTTTTATACGCTACCAATTATTTATGTGCAACTCCTTTCGGAGTTGTGAACATGGATTCCTTTGTCCACCGATTGCATCGGTGGTTATTTATGTGCAACTCCTTTCGGAGTTGAATACATAAAACAAGAAATAAAATATTACATCAAAAAATAGTCAAAATAAACGTACCAGTTTGAAACTTTGGCAAGTTTTGCCTACAAATTGGCTTAAAATATCAGCCCTACTCTATTGATATGCTCTTTTAAAAGAGTATTTTCTATCTTGTGATATAATGAAATATCTACTTTATACGGTAGCAATAAATCATCTATGTCATTTTCAATTTTGTTAAGAATTGTTAAATCCAACTTGTTTCCGCACAAACAAATATCTATATCTGAGCCATTAAGAAAATTTCCTTTGGCTCTCGAACCATACAGGATGGCTTTTTCAATTAAAAGATAATTCTCAAATACTGATTTTATCTTTTGTATGTGAATGTCTTTAAGTCCATACATAATTAGTTGGTATCAAAAATGTTAATTGTTTTTTGCATCTTATCTTCCATAACTTTTTGGAAGCTCAAAAATAAAGAATGATAGCTGTTAATAATCTTAAGATAAATTTCATTAGCAATTTCTTCGTTATAGGTGTGTGAAGTTTTTATTCTACTTTGTATCATTTCCATCCACAGGTCTCCTTCGGAGATAATATTTATAGAAAAAGCATATCTAATAGCATCTTTTGAACCTCCCAAATCGGGATTCCCTTGATATAAAGCGTAATCTTTCATTACATTCCATGCCATTTCAAAAGTGTATTCAAAACGTTGAATTAGTCCTTCTTTTAATATTTCGTCCAAAATTTCTTCGGTATAATCATTTTCAATACGATTTTCTTTATTGAGGAGATTTTTTCGTATAAATTCTATGGCTTCGGTTAATTTATTTAGCGCTTTATTAAAATTTGTAAATCTCTGTTCCCATCTAATATCTATTTTTTTTGTCATAATTATCTGATAGTTTGAAATTATTTAATATATGTTGAAAAATTCCCAGCAATTGTTTGAGATTACCTAAATAATATTTGTTGTCATCAATTTCTATTTTATCTGACAATCTCATAAATATCCAGTCGTCTCCGGTTGTTACACAACCATAAATAATATTATTACTTAAGTTTCCGCGTTTTTCATTGTACTTTTTGGCGCCCAGCATTTGTGCTGCACATTGCGGAACCCCTATTTCAATGTCATTTTTTTTTGCTTCTACTATTTGAATAATAGGAAAATTTATATCAAAAGTATGTGTATCTTTGGAGATGATAAAATCGCATTCGCCGTTCAGTTTATCATCAACATTCAGACTATCACCGGAATAAATTGTAAAATATTTGTTATTTCTGTTTCGCATTTCAATGAGAATAGGCATAACTATCAATTCCGATTTCGCCTTTTCACTTCTTACCGGAAGTTCTTTAGCTATTTGTAATAAGTTTAATAACCAATCACTTGGCTCTATCTCGTCTATATCGGTAAAAAGATTAACTACTTGATTTTTAAGCCCAAATTCTTCTTCTATTTGTAATAACGTATATTTACTGTACGACATATTTGTATAATTTAAAATATTTTTTTTGAAAAAAACATTAAAGTAATGAATAATCGCTGCCAAGGTGAAAAAAACGCAGCAGCGTAGTTACAAATATAATAATTTTTTATTTATTTTATATATACTTTTTTCGTTTTTTTTTATTTTTGATAGTTCAACTTGCCAAAGTTTGAAACTTTGGCAAGTTTTGCCTTCAAACTAATGTCTTCGACTATACCTATCCTAATTGATTTGTAGATAAAAAAATAAAAAAAATTTGTTATAAATAAAAAAAGTTGTATATTTGCATAGAAATAATGTTTTAGAATAATAGGTTAGATGTTCCAACTTTTTAAGCGGCTCTGGTGTGCCAACTAAAACATTATTTTTTTTGCAATAAAATATGGTCATATAGAAAAATCTTTGCAGTTTCTTTTATAATTATCACCACATCAAATTCTTCATTATCTATTGTTACGCAACCAAAATACGTAAGTTCTCAATAGTCGGTCAAAAATAAAAAAAATATTTACAAAAATAAAAAGAATTAAAATATTTGGTAGTGTAAATTTTTAAGTGATAAATTTTTTGAACCATATAAGGCATATAAGAACATATAAGGCTTATGTGTATTATCACTGGAAAAATTACAGTTCCAAATTTTTTGCATTCCCAAAACACAATCAATACAATATATTTGATTCAATTCTAACTTACCAATCATATTTAATTCAGCAGTTTCCATATACAAATTTTTTACCGCAAATATAAAAAAAAATTATAAAAAAAATTATTTATTTTTTGTAATTCATAAAAAAATTATAACTTTGGGCTACCCACGTAATCTTGGACAAAATTTTGAACCATATAAGGAATATAAGGTCATATAAGATTGACTGGTACAACTTATATGACCTTATAATTCTTATATGGTTCAAAATTTTGTCCAACTTTATAAGGGTAGCCTAACTTTGTAAATATTATATAGATACGAAAAATAAAAAAATGCAGATAACTTGTAACACTCGACAATGCAAAGCGGCGGCGGTAGATTTGAAACAGAAGTGCAAAAATTTACAAAAGTGCAAAAATTTTAACGAATTTGCAATATTCTTTTTTCATATTTTTAAATTTTAATTACTCCGCAAAGGTAATTCTAATAGCGTTATAATAAAAATCTTTGTTTTTCACAATAGTTTCACTATATAGTTAAAAAAATGAAAAATTATTGCGAGAATCGTTTTAATAAGTCTTCTTCCTTCTGTTTTTGTTTTTTCAATCTTGATTTTATCAATAGCTGCTCCACCTTATCTGCTATCTTGTTTCCGGCAAGAGTAGCGGTGACTCCTTTTAGAACTGCTTGCAACCAATTATATACAATACTTCGTTTCTGGTTATGGATATAAGTTACTGATACTTTGGAATTTAATTTATAATTACTTTGGTCTATGGCTCTATTTAATAAAAATGAGAGCAGTCTGCGGCGCTTTTTCACTTTGTTTTCAGTCTCCATTATGTCTATTGACAAGTTATTGTAAATAAATCGCATGTCGCATTTGCTGATGCTGTCGTTTCCTGTTAGTTTAAAAGTCATGCGCTTGATATTTCCTTTGTTGACAGCAATAGACATAGTATTTGTAGTGAAGTCGTTGACCTTAGTTGCGTCAATGTCTGCTATATTTCCCAAAAGTTCGTATCTATTATCATTGCTGTACAGTGGCATCTCTAAGCTTACATGTGTCTTCCCCTCGCCGAGCAGGAGAAAATCGGCTTCGGCAAATAACGTGAGATGATTTATTATCAAGTCGTTATCATTAGTGATATTAGATATATATCCGTTTATCTCTTCTATATTAAAAATACCGGTCTCGGTTTTTCCTTCGCTAAGTTCTTCATACGTGAGTCGCGAATTTTTAATTAATAAGCTGTCTATTTTAATATAATTTTTTGCCCGTTTGAGCAAGTCTATCGGATTGGTAGGAAAAAGAGTGTCATTATACATTGGCGCTTTGTTCTTATAAAAATCAAAATCTGAGTCCGCTACAATTATTTTCTTGCAAATAAATTTTCTTGATTTGATTAATTGTTTTAAGTCTATATTTTCTATGGTTATTTTTTCTCCGCTAAAGTCGTAAACCGATTTTTGATACCCATATATTTTTTGGGCGAGTTCGGTTTTATTGTGATTAGGTTTCAAAGAATATCCGTTGATATATGCCGAGGCGTCTTTGGTAAAAAGTGCTATTTCTTCGGCGCGAAAATTATATGCCGAGTCTTTGCTATCGCGAGTAAAATTATTGATTTTCAGCAATAAATTTTCCGCGAATAAAAATCTATCTCGGTGATATTTAGAACTTTCATCTATAAATAGATTAGTTATCTCGGCACTTAGATTATCTATCTCCGTATCTGGTTTGTTGGTATTAAAAGATTTATAAATGTCTATTTTAGCATTGTCGGCAGTTATATTTTGTATTTTTATGTCCTTGAAGATATTTTTAGTAAATTTATATAAATCTATAGATTCCAAATCCATAGAGTCAAGAAAACTTGTGGATTTCAATTTGAATATTTTTACTGCTACTTTTTCTGCATATATTTTGTCTAAATATAAAATATTTTTATTTCTAATTTCGGCTATATCTAAGCTGTCTATTTGCATAATAGGTATATTTATGTTAAAATAATTTGTCTCTGCGCGAAATATTTTAGGATTGGCAGAAAGCGAGTCTGCTTTATCATAGGTAAATTGTAAATTTGTGAGATATGCGATTTTATTATCATATTGATATTTAATATTTTCCGCTTTCAAGCAGTGTATCTCGTCTTTCATATAATAGTTAAAATCAAATATTTCTATTATAAAGTTAGATATTGGAAGTCCAAGTGGATTTTGTGCGAGATAGCTAATTGAGTCAATCAAGAAATTGTTTAGTTGTAAATTGCAAGCGGTTTTAATTATTTTGCGGGAGACGCCATTTTTGTTGTTAATAAATTCTATCCGACAAGTATCTAAGAAAATATCTGTTATCTCCACTTTTTTGATATTTCGTGGCAACAATAATTGCGTCAGAGTTTTTCGGGTGATGCTGTCCTTCGTATATTTCGGGTCATGATTTATACTGATAAAAGGTTCTTTTATGCGCATGCTGTTTATAACAATTTCTTGTTGATTATAGATTTTTAACAAGTCTATATCCGCTATTTCTATCTTATCACAAATTCCATATATTAAATTAGGTGTCTTTATAAAAGTTGTTAGACGAGGACTAAGAGTGATATTATTTAGTTCTAAAAGTGATTTCTCTGATGAGAAATTAACTTCTTTAATGTACATTTTATGCACATTATCTTTAAAATTGATGGTATAATCTTTGAGTTTAATTTCCAAATCTTTAGAAAATAAGAACTTATTATTGTATGCTATGGTGTCATAATCAAAATAAAAGTCGTGTAAATGAATTGCAAAAGAATTTTTAAATATCTCGGTTTTCTTATTTGTTTTATGTTCGTTGTAGATTAAAATTCCATCTTCTATGCTTATTTTTTTTATATCTATTACATGCACAAAAGAAGCAAGCATCGAGTATATTTCTTCTTTGTTCAGAATTTTAGTTGTATTAGCATTACCGATATATGATATTTTTGTGACCGTCAGATTAAGGATGCTATCTATTTGTGTTTTTTGAAGATTATTATCTTTTAAAAAAGTGAACGCAAAGAGAGTAATACGTTCTATTTCAGAAATATCAAGAATAGAAGAGTCAGAAATATTAAACTTTTTTTCGGAGATACTTATTTTTTTAACGTTATTGAGCGCGAAACTTTTTATGCTGTCAATAAGCGTTTGTTTGTATTTCAACATATCCAATTTTATACTATCTAATTGATATTGAGATAGAAATAAGTCTATTTTTGTATATTCACCGAGCTTATTTATTTTATCTAAACTCTTTTGTTTGATGGCAGTAATATTTTCGTCTTTTTGTAATTTATAGACAGCATCGTTGAGGACGTTTATCTCTATGGTGGCAGAGAGTAAATTAATATTATTTATTTTTAAGGTGTCTTCTTTGAATGAATTATGTATATTAGTCTCTGATATATTAAAGTGCGGGATGCTAATATTTATTAACATGTTCTTATTATTAGCCATCATGTATTTTGCAGGTTGCTCCTGATTTAGCGGACACAAATTGATATTAGTCATATTTATTCCATCTTTAGAAGAGGAGATGACGATGCTGTCTATATTCAAAACATGCAAACTTTTAGGAATCACTAATTTATATTCGGTGAAAATTATCTCCATCTCTTTTATATCAAAAGTCTTAGCAAGCGTTTGCTGTGGGAAAAAACGAAAATCAATTAATTTTATGTCTGTTTTGCAGGAGGTGAGAGTTTGCTTTTGTGCAGAAATTTTTTCATAAACGAACTCGGCACTATCTACGAACACTTTTTGTATATAAATACTTTTTAAATAGTCTTTTGTAAGGTTGCTAAGTATTTTTTGATAGTCTTTCTCCTTCTTCGTGCTGTCGTCTTGTAAAGATAATGTTTTTATGTCCAAGTGCGGACTAATTATGTTTAAAGTATTGATAAAAAGATGCTTCGCATTATAATAAGCCGCCAAGTTGACGCCTTGCATGGATATTTGTGGGATATTTATCTTGTTTATATTTTTGTACAATAACGTAGCAAACAGCTTATTTATCGGCTCTAATACTAATTTGTTTGCCACTACTGACTTTTGTTGACTATTCAAAATAAGCTCGGAGGCACGTATATTGTGAATATTATCTTTCAAGAAATGCGAGAAGTTCTTGATATAAAAATATACATATTTGGCAGATAAAATGTTCTCCGTATTTTTATAACTTGTTGAATCTATGAGAAATGACGAAAGCATTAACGTAAAAGACTCTATATTGGTTCGCGGCTGATGACTGTTTATATTGTCGTAAATATTCAATTTTGCCTCGTTAAAAATGAAGCTGTCAATCTTCAAATATTCTAAACTTCCCTCTATGATTTTATAAAAATCCATATTGACCTTTGCAGTGTCCGTTTCTTTTTTCTTATTATAAAATTTTATATCGGCATCAGATATTTTAATCTTAGGCAAATCTATTATCCGTTTCAAATAAATACTCTCAAAATCAGCATCTTCCAAAGAGATATGCGGAATTTGTATATCAAAAAAGTTCTCTTTCTTAGAAATAAGCAGTAAACTATCTTCCTTCTTGTATGAAAAATGTGTATTGTCCATACTTATCTCACGATTTTTGGTAGAGACATAAATATTTTCTGCTGATAAGACATGTATTTTGTCTTTTAGATTTAGCGAATAACCGTCTATTTTGAGTTCTATATCATCGGTGTACAATAAGTTTACCGGAGTTTGAAAATTATCACGATTAATATCAAATTTATTTAAAGTCAAGGTGATATTATCGGCAGAAAAACGCTCTGACTTTTCTGACTCGGTAGTCATAAAGTTCAAATTGCCGTTCCGTAACGTTATTTTATCTATTTGTAAAGAATATAAATATTTGAAAACCAGCGGAAAAAACTCTTCGCGGATAATTTGATACTCACTCTTCTTTTCTACTTTAACACTGTCGTTTGGCGAAATTAACAGCTTTAAATCGGGACTGATGAAAAAAATATGATGAACATTTAGCGTAGGACGTTCATGCAGGAGATTGAAAAAACGAAGCTTATCAAAATAAAAACTGTCTAATTTGATATAATATGCCGGCTTATTATATTTGCCGCTAACAATCATTTTATTGTACAGAATAGTATCCGGCGAAATTTCAAGAGACTTAATAAGTAAGGTGCGATTCAACAAGTCTATCTTTAACTCCGAAAAATCTATTTGATAAAGTCCTGAACTCTCGGCATAGACGCGCTCTTGAATTACACTTTTAAACAACACATCAGAGAAATAAAGTAATCCAAAATACACCAATAATGTCCCAAAAACTGTCCACGCAAAAAATACGAGTATCAGATTTTTTAAATGTTTGATAATATTTTTAGGTTGTATAAGCATTTTAGTTTTAGTTTTTAATTTTTTGTTTTTTGCTCCAGGCATCGCCAACTGCTAATCTCTAACTGCTAACCACTAATCGCTAACCACTAATCGCTAACCACTAATTGCTAACCACTAACCGCTAACCACTAACTGCTAACCACTAATCACTAACCCCTTTTTTAGCGTTTATCCGAGTGCTACGTCAAGCATCATCATAGTTGCAAAACCGAGCATCGCTCCAATGGTAGAAAAATCTGTTTCCTGTCCGCGTTGAGATTCCTGAATAAGTTCTTCTATCACTACAAATATCATGGCGCCGGCGGCAAAAGACCGAGCATAAGGCAAAATAGGAGTTACATACATCACCAGCAATGCGCCTAATACCCCTGCAAAAGGTTCTACTATTCCGGAAATTTGTCCATAGTTGAAAGCTCGCAAACGCCCAAATCCTTCTCTACGAAGCGGAATAGAAACGGCGGCTCCCTCCGGAAAATTTTGTAACCCTATACCCAACGCCAAAGCCATTGCCCCTGCCAAGCACCTGCACTCGGTGACTCTGCTAATATACCAAAACTCACGCCAATTGCCAATCCTTCCTGAATATTGTGCAAAGTTATTGACAAAACTAACAATATGCTTCGTGTCCACGACGTTTTTATCCCTTCTGCCTTCTCTAAAGATAATCCTAAGTGCAAATGTGGTAACAATCTATCTATTAAGAAAAGAAATCCGCCCCCATCAGAAAACCAACGACAGCCGGTAACCATGATATTTGTCCTTGTTCCTCTGACATTTCTATTGCCGGTTTCAAAAGTGACCAGAAACTGGCAGCTATCATCACCCCGGCAGCAAAGCAAGGTAACCTCCACACTACATAGTTGTTTGACAAATTGTTACAAAGATGACGCAACTACGTTGCTAAATAAAATATCTACATAAAACAAGCAGGAAAATATTATTTCAAAAAATAGTCAAAATTTATATCATTTACTTATTGAACAATTTTTTATAGATATTTTGATTATCGGTAGAGAGCTTCAAAATATATATACCTTTTTGCATATTCTGACTATTCCACTTAAAATTGTATTCGCCGGCTTTTTGATTCTCATTAACAATTTCTTGAACCTTCTTTCCGGTGATGTCAAAAATTTCTATAATCACTTTTGAGTCGCCTTGTAAAACGTAATCAATATTCAATTCATTGTTAAAAGGATTAGGATAAACTTTTAATGTGTTGTCTGTAATTTTATCTATTTGATAGATAGAATTTTGTAATTTAGCTTCTAATTTAATATCGTCTAATTCCCATGAACGAGCAGCAGTGGCAGAGGAGATATATTTGAATCCAAAATAAATATTGTTACCTGTTATCGCAGATAAATCTATATTTCCGGAGGACAACCATTCCCAATCTCCCATAGATAGCGTGAATCCTGTTATTTCTGTCCATGTAGCAGTGCTTGGATCTCCTGTTCCGCTATAATTTTTAGAATAGAATAATTTTAAATTATCGCCTGTAAATTTTCCTGCATTCCAAAAAGTGAGAACCTCCTCTTTGTAATTATCTAAATTTACAGCCGGAGAAATTAGCCAGTCTTCATTTTCTACATTTGCTGTTCCATTGTAACCGGAGATGTAACTGCACTTAGTTCCGTTGTGTCCATAGCTGGTGGTAGGAATATTCCATGCTTGTTCCCCTTTGACACTATATGTACTCCAACCGCCTGAGTTAAGAGTTTGGTCATCAAAATCTTTATTAAAAATAGTTTGCAAAGTACTTGGCTCTGGCACCACTACTGTAAAGCTTTGAGTTATAGTACTCTTACTATCTGTTAAAGTTAAAATAATATTGTAACTACCTACATTGCTCGTTGTCGGAGTTCCTTGCAATTTAGCCGAGCCGGCAGATAAATTAGTAAAAGTCATCCATGCTGGATTACCGGAGCAGCTAAGAGTGGCGGTAGCACCTATGTATGTTATGTTATAAATGTATTCAGTTCCTATAGTTGCATTCGTAACCGGTGAGGAAGTAAAATATGCGCCTCCACAGCTTCCGCCCCATACTACACAAACCCATTCGGGATGGTCAACATAAGGATTTCTGTTATTTTGATACTTGGTGTATATAATATTATTCCTATTTTTTTCTTTATCGGAGACGGGGTCAGAATTGTGCCAATCTAACAACATGCTTGTAGTCCAAGAATTCAAATTATTTCCGGAGAAATGTGAGCTTGCGCCTGAACCCCATCCGGAGAGAATATCCATGTATCTTGTCGCCATGTAGAAATATATTCGGGCTATGTCACCTTTATATTCGTCGGCAGGTTCAAATACTGTTCCCGAATATCCTGGATAAGTGCAGGTACCTAATTTTCCTGTACCATAAACTGTTCCACTTGGACATACGCCGTAAGGATAATTACTTCGCATACCGTTAACTTTTCCATCGGTAGGCAAGACATGAAAAATATCACTTACCATAGGAGAGCTTTCGCCGAACCAGCTTTGTGGTACGGTATGTTCGCGGTTATAACAGTCACAAATATTTGAGTATGTACCACATTGATCAGTTACAAAAGTAAAATTACAGTTGTTGGTATAAATGTCCCATACGGTACCGTCGCTTTTTTTGTCGGTGTCTTTGTAAGCTGTCCACAACGCTGCATACGATATAGAATTGTGGTCGTCTATGATGTTATGCAAAGCGCTTCTGAGCGCATCTCCTGTCAGTCCGTCTGTTCCGTTATAATACCCTGCAGGTTCTTGTGCTTGCAACAAATTTGCAATAGCCACGACTAATAAAATAGTCAAAACTTTAAATTTCAATGGTTTCATTACTTATTTATTTAGAAAATTTATAAAATAAAAAATCTAAATTAATAAAAATAAAAACAATAATAAAATAAAATAAGAAAATAATTATTCTCCGTTCATAGTTAATAAAAATTCTGTGTTATCTCTTGTCTTTGCCATTCGCGAGGCGAGAAAAGTCATCGCTTCGATGGAGTTCATATCAGCCAGATGATGTCTTAGTATCCATATCTTGTTCATCATTTCTGGTTCTAAGAGTAAGTCTTCGCGACGAGTTCCGGAGGCGTTTATATCTACTGCCGGGAATATTCGCTTGTTGGACAGTTTTCTGTCTAATTGCAGCTCCATGTTTCCTGTTCCTTTAAATTCTTCAAAAATAACTTCGTCCATTTTAGAGCCGGTCTCTATCAATGCGGTAGCAAGAATCGTTAACGAACCGCCGTTTTCTATATTTCTGGCTGCTCCAAAGAATCGTTTTGGCTTGTGTAACGCATTAGCATCTACTCCGCCGGACAAAACTTTGCCTGAGGCAGGCGATACGGTATTGTAAGCTCGTGCCAGACGCGTGATGGAGTCTAACAAAATAACTACGTCGTGTCCACATTCTACCAGACGTTTGGCTTTTTCAAGTACTATATTTGCGACTTTTACATGGCGTTCTGCCGGTTCGTCAAAGGTAGAGGAAATTACCTCCGCTTTAACACTTCTTGCCATATCAGTGACTTCTTCGGGGCGTTCATCTATTAATAAAATAATTAAATAGACTTCCGGATGATTAGCGGCTATGGCATTGGCGATGTCTTTCAATAATACTGTTTTGCCTGTTTTAGGTTGTGCTACTATCAGTCCGCGTTGTCCTTTTCCGATAGGAGAGAAAAGATCTATTATGCGAGTGGAAATATTGTTATGTCCGTTTCCGGTGATGTTAAATTTTTCTTCAGGAAAAAGCGGGGTAAGATAATCAAACGGAACTAGGTCGCGTATATAGTCGGGTTCGCGTCCGTTTATTTCTTCAACTTTTATTAGTGGAAAATATTTCTCGCTCTCCTTTGGTGGACGGATAGAACCAAAGACCGTATCTCCAGTTTTTAAGCCAAAAAGTTTTATTTGTGATTGCGAAACATATATGTCATCGGGAGAGTTGAAATAATTGTAATCGGGAGAACGTAAGAATCCATATCCATCAGGCATAATTTCTAATACTCCGGAATTAGTAATAATTCCTTCTACGTCAAGTATTTTTTCTGTGTTTCGCTTTTTTATGCCATTATTGTTGGTGTTGTTATTATTGGCATTGTTGACATTATTAGCATTGTTGAGATTATTAGCATTATTGGTATTATTGCCATTATTAGCATTATTGTTGGCGATATTATAATTATTGTAATTATTATTAGCTTGATTATTATTATTTTGATTAATAATATTTGTGGTGTTGAGTAGTTCTTTTTTAGTGATTCGCAGATTTTTTTCTTCGTTTTTGTCGTATTCTATTTTTTGTTCTACTTTTTGCTCTACTTTGGGTTCTATTTCCTGTTCATAATTAATAATTGTAGGTGGCGGGACAATATTTTCTTGTGTATGCTCTTTGTCGTGCGAGAGTATTTCATATTTGTCTTCGGGGTCATAAACTTCGAATTTTTCTATGTCATCTAATTTGTTGCTTCGCTTGTGAGTAACTTTTTCGGCGACAATTTTTTTTCGTTCTCTACGATGCGGTTTATCTTTGTCGGTTATTACTACTTTTTTGTCAGACTTTGTGCCGGAAACATTTAGCGTTTGCTGGTCTAATATCTTGTATATCAAATCCTGACTTTTTAAATTATCTGTATTAGTGATGTCTAATTCTGCGGCAACTTCTTGTAACTCTTTCAAGTTTTTTTGTCTTAGCTCTAAAATGTCATACATATTTTAAAATTGTTAATGTAAATAAGAGAAATATTTTTAGTTTATAAATAATAAGTTTTTTCATGCTAAAAAGAATTTCCAAAAGATTATTGGATACTACTTATGAATATTGATTTATCTGATTGATTAATACACTATGATTTTAATGATTTTTATTGATTAATAAGATTGATTATTATTATTTTAAATGCTTCATGAAAACTTAAATACTCAATCTGTGACCTTTCAAAGTATAAATTCTTCTAAGATTTTTTGTGATTCTGATAAGTTCAACTACTTTTCACAAATTTTTTGCAATATTACATATATATCAAATAAAAAACAAATATTATAAAAAAAAAAATATTTTTTTATAAAAAAAAATATTACATGCAACCTTTTTGCAAAAAAACATACTATACATATACACGTAATAAAAAAGGAGGATACTATGAGACAACTAAAAATAGCCAAGCAGGTGACCAAGCGAGACACCGCTTCGTTGGACAAATATCTTCAAGAGATATCAAAGAACGTAATAATTACACCGCAAGAAGAAGTAGACTTAGCCGTAAAAATAAAAAAAGGTGACATGCAGGCATTCGACCGTCTGGTAAGTGCGAATTTACGTTTTGTTGTTTCAGTGGCAAAACAGTATCAAAATCAGGGCTTACCTTTGTCGGATTTGATTAACGAAGGAAACTTAGGACTCATCAAGGCAGCTCGCCGTTTTGACGAAACTAAGGGTTTCAAATTCATCTCGTATGCAGTGTGGTGGATACGACAATCAATATTGCAAGCACTCGCCGAGAATGCCCGTATAGTAAGATTACCGCTCAACAAAATAGGAGTAATGAGCAAGGTCAATCAAACTTACATGAAGTTGTTTCAAGAATACGAACGTGACCCCTCGCCTGATGAAATAGCCAAAGTGCTGGATTACGCACCAAAAGACGTGAGAAATGCCATCATGAGCTCTGCATTCCACGTCTCAATGGATGCACCCATTAGTGGAGAAAATGAAGACGGAAATATGTATGAACTAATGGAAAGTGAAACAGAAAAAACAGACGAAAAATTAATCCGCGAGTCGCGGCTGCAAGAAATAGAGCGTATGTTAAAAACATTAAGTTATCGTGAAGCCGAGATAATACGGCTCTACTACGGTATCAACAAACAATCAACACAAACGCTGGAAGAAATAGGTGCTAAATTTGACCTTACCCGAGAGCGAGTACGACAAATTAAAGGCAGAACAGTTAAACTATTGCAACGAAAGAGTAAATTGTTAAAGTCATATTTATAGGTTAGTTATGGTTTCCATGTTTTGGCGTCCCGTTTGGGGCGCCTTTTTTTATGATTCTGCGTTTTCATTCTTTTTTAGTAAAAAACTCTTGTTAGAATTTATTAAAATTGGTTCTTGAATGTTTTTTGTGAATACATGATTTTTTAACCTAATTTATTCATAAAATTGCATAAATAGATAAAAATAAAAGTATTATAAAAATTTTCTTTTTCTTTGATTCCTTTCATATCTTTGTGGTTAAAAATAAGTTAGCATATTTTATGAATTATTTAGGTTAAGAAATTTGATTTTAAATCTTGCGTGAAATATTTGATTATCAATTTCTCGCA
>DYQJ01000323.1 GCA_020719345.1 Draconibacterium orientale
CTTGAAAATAAAATAAATAGCGTGTTTAGTCACCATTATTTTACGCTATCAAACTATTATTGTTGCACTAAATAACTCGGAGACCGCGAAATTAGTCAAACTTGATATTGAGGACGGAGATCGCTTCACTGATTTACTAAGTAACGAAAATTATACGGTGAATAATAAAATTATTGAGATAAACATTCCTGCTAAATGGGGAGTAATACTCTTAAAATTAAGTAATTAAATAAATGTTAAAAAATAAGAAGGTTGTAGTCGTGCTGCCGGCTTATAACGCAGCACGCACACTTGAGCAGACTTACAAAGAGATACCAGCAGACATAGTAGATGAGGTAATTCTCGTAGATGACCAAAGTATGGACAACACCGTAGAAGTAGCCGAAAAAATAGGCATCAAACATATTATTAAGCATCAGAAAAATAAAGGATACGGTGGTAATCAAAAAACTTGTTACTCGAAAGCATTAGAAATAGGAGCAGATATAGTTATCATGCTGCACCCTGATTATCAATATACTCCGCTTCTAATTCCGGCTATTAGCAATATTATAGCCGGCGGAGTTTATAAAGTAGTCATCGCCTCCCGAATCTTGGGAAAAGGTGCATTGAAAGGAGGAATGCCTGTTTATAAATATATTTCCAATCGCTTTCTTACTCTCTTTCAAAACATTGTGATGAATCAAAAACTGTCTGAATATCACACAGGATATCGTGCTTTTGATAAAGAAGTTCTAAATAATATACCGTTTATTTATAATTCCGATGATTTTATCTTTGATAATCAAATGATAGCACAAATATTTTTCGCAGGGTACGAAATAGCCGAAGTTACTTGTCCTACAAAGTACTTCGAGAGCGCATCGTCTATAAATTTCAAACGAAGTCTTAAATACGGACTCGGAGTGCTGGGAGTATCTATTAACTACTTCTTAAATAAAATAGGAGTCCGACATAGTAAAATCTTTGAAAATATAAAATCTAACCCTGCCAGCGTGAAAAAAAACGCTGGCAGAGTATAACTATCTGATAACTACCCTGCCAGCGTTTTTTTCACGCTGGCAGGGTTCTGATTTGAGCCCAAAATTTTATACCTTATCTTTCAAATAGTAGAAGACTTTTGAAGTGGTTAATATATTACAATTCAAACGTTTCAACCATTTCAAAAGTCTTCGACTATTTGAAAGGTTCTATGTTTATAAATTTGAGTTTAGCAGATTTGACAACTTTTTAAAAGTTGTCAAATCTATATCTTCACGCTGCCAGCATGAATGCTTAAAATAGTGATTATGGGACAATAAGTTCGCCTTTTTTAAAGCTGTATGTTCCATTTCCATTATCAATAATCGTAAATATAAAATAATTGCTAATCACATCACCTTCGTCGTTCATGTCACAATTTCCTGATGCACCTTCATAATTTACATCTCCTGTATTAGCTTTTGCAAGCATATTAGCCCATCCCTCTTCGGGCTTAACAGTTTCGCCTTCGGGTTTGGAGACATTTCTAATTTGGTCATTTACTGCTATTCTGAAAGCCGGCAAGTCGTCAATATCGGCTCCAAGCTTTGCGGCACGCGCAATTGCAAGTGCATAAATAAAAACAGCATCATAATAATGTTGTTCTTGTCCAGAACCTGCATTGTAATTGTATCGGGTTTTAATTTCTTGAGAAAAGTGCTTAAAAGAATTAGTTTCCACATCTGGCAGCGCTTCGGCACAAAAAGCTTTTGGAACACCATTAATTTCTCCTACGAGTAACGCACAAGGTGCTTGTTCAACAATATTCATTTGTTTGTAGGAAAATATAAATTTTAAATTGGCGGCATTAAGATTAAGAGTAAGAGTAACAATGTTGTCATTTAGTTTGTTATAAAATTCGACAAATGTATTTAACATCGCATTGCATACGGCATCAGGATTTTTGCTGTACAAAGTTTGCAATTTTGTCACATAATCGGGGTCGTTTTCTAAAAACATAACTTTCTCAACAATAGTTCCGCCGAGTGCTTCGTATTTTGTTTGAAAATCGTCTGCAAAGCTTTCAGAATACACATCCCCCTGTTGTACGGCAATTGCTATTTTGTTGATTCCATAGTCCAATGCTTTTTTTCCCAAAATATCTATGGTGTATTTATCTGCGGGAATGGTGCGGTGAAAATATTGCGAGAGTCCAGAGTTCGCATTAGAAGTGGAGAATCCGGAAATAGCACTAATTTTTATTATTTTCCAACGTAATAGCACGCGAACTGGTGCTTCCATCGGTAATAAATCCGACTAAGTTGTCCGGATTATCGGTGAGTAAAGAGTTGGCAACTAAGACAGCTTGTGTGCCTCTGTCAGAACCGTTTGCTGGTTCTGAACTTCTTACATCAATTTTTAATGTATAACCGTCTAATACTCCTTCGTCTTCATTAATTTCTTCTATTGCGGTCTTAATAGCATATTCAAACGAAATGCCATTGGCATCATCAAGCGGCAGTAATACTCCGAAAGTAATAGTTTTTTCTTTTTCTTCTTCTTTTTTACAACCTGCTAAAGAAATAAACAAGCATAACGAAAATGTATATGCGTAGTTGCGGGATTTCATAGCACTTACGTTTCAATTACGTAAAATGTAAATTACTTGCACAATGTTTCAAGTTGCTACGAATGCCTGCAATTATCGCATATACAATGTTAGCAGCATTATATTTTTATTATACAGTCTTTTAAAATTTGTTTTATCCGTGATATTTTGCGATAATTTATCGAATTATCTGAAATATCTAATTTTTCAAAGTTACAATTCTTTTTAATTCAGAGGAAACATTTGTTAATTGATTGTTTGAAATATTTAGTTCTATCAAATTTATACGATACAAAATAGTCGGCATTTCCGTGAAATTGTTGTTATCTAAATACAAATATTTTAAATTAGTTAATTCGGAAAACCATTCCGGTAAAGTTGATAAATAATTATCAGATAAAATTAATATTTCTAAATTCAGTAAATGGCTGATTGATTTTGGTA
>DYQJ01000083.1 GCA_020719345.1 Draconibacterium orientale
AAAATAAAATAAATAGCGTGTTTAGTCACCATTATTTTACGCTATCAAAGTTTTAAACTTTGACAAAGTTGTGGATTACTATAAACAGCGTACTATTAAACTTTGGCAAGTTATAAGACTTTAATTCATAACTCATTAATATATAAAAGATGGATTTTATTTTTACCCCGGAGCATATTGCAGTGACCGATTTGTTTGGAAACGATATTAAGTATATTATACCGGAATATCAACGTCCATATTCGTGGGACTGCTTAGGAAAAAGCAATAAAAATAATCAAATAAATACTATGTGGAACGACTTATTTGATTATTTTATTGAAAATCAAAAAAATAACGAATACTTTTTTGGTTCAATGGTCTTGATAGAAAAAGAGAACAGAGAATTTGAAGTGATAGATGGACAACAACGTCTGACAACGTTAAATATACTTTTTGCCTCGGTGAAATGTTTTCTTCGCGAAATAAAGAACTCCAAAGAAGATATAATAGAATATTCTTTCAATAGTGATAAAACAAAATTTGATAATTTTATTGATACCGCAGTTCAAGAAATTGACAAATTACTTTATAATATTGATACCTGGGGATTAATGCCACAAAAAAAACTAAAAATAGAAAAATTTAATGGCTTTGATTATGATAATGTTTTGAAATTAACCTTAGAATGCAAGCATAAATCAATTATAGATATTTCAAATGCGAATGACGAACAGAAAACTATCGCTTTTAGATATTTTAATAATAGAGATTATTTTATAGGGAAATTAAAAGAAGAATTTTTAACTAAGAATAAATTTACCGAGCCAAAAGCTATTTTGTTGGATAAATTTGTTGCTTTTCTAAAAAAAAGAGTCTCATTAGTAAGAATCAAAACCCCTAATTTTAATTGTGCTTATCAAATATTTGAGATACTTAACAATAGAGGTTTACCGCTGTCAAATAAAGATTTACTAAGAAATTTTATTATAAAAGAATTTGCCACTTTAAAATCTACTAATGATAAATACAAAGACATACAACCAGCACAACAGTGGAATGACTTAGACCAAAATTATATATTAGATATAGACTTCATTAGCAGATGGATAGAAAGTAAAAAAGCTTCTCAACAAAAATATTCGGCGTTCAATGATTTAATGGACATCTATAACGACCCAAAAAATCAATTTTATAAAGATGATATTAATTCACCAAAAATTGTTAAAATATATCAAGATATATCTTCCGACTTAGATAATTATACAAAAATAATTTCAAATTTAATCCCAAATAACAATATTGCGAATAAAATAATATTTTTGTTAAATGCTGGAAATCAAAGATATACAATAAATATTCTACTCTCCATGCTAAGAGCTTGTCCTTATGACGAAAATAAAGAGAATATATTAATTGATTTTTTAACCGAATATGAAAAATATATTATATATACTTATTTGAATCACGCATCGAGATTTTCAAATTCTGTTATCTATAAATCAATTTATCTTCTTAACAAAAACGACATAGAAGCAGCAAAAAATGTTTTTAAAGATTTTACCAATGAAGAAGAATTAGTAAATTTAATACAAGGAGATATAAAAGATAATTTTGATGCTAAATTACTAATTTATAAATATTTATTATATATTGATATTCTTTGCGAAAACGATGTCATATACCAAAATATTCTTTTTGAAAAAGCAACTTTAGAACATATTATTCCACTTAAACCGGAGACGGATTCTAATTGGACAAAAGATTTTACAGAAGAATTTAGGAAAAAATATACTTATAAGTTAGGAAATATGACGTTATTAACACGAACATTAAATTCTAACGCAAATAATCACGACTTCTTGATAAAACAAAAAGATTACAAAAAAACAAAACTCGCACTTACTCATATTCTAAGCTATTTACCACAAATAAATCAAGAATATATTGAAAACCGACATAAAGAAATTATCAATGCAATATATAAAGACTTAAAAATAAACAATTAAGCATTTTGAAAAATACAAAATTTATTAAACCATGAAAATATTAAGACTTCGCCTGAAAAATATTCATTCTTTAAAAGGAGAACATCAAGTGGATTTTACTAAATCGCCACTCGCAGACTCCGGAATTTTTGCCATAATAGGACCAACAGGAGCCGGAAAAAGCACACTATTAGACGTGATAACACTTGCCCTCTACAATCGCACCCCGCGAATAGGACAACTCTCTAAAACTGCTGTCAAAAATATGGGAACTATCATAACCCGAAACACCGAAGACTGTTATGCCGAAATAGAATACGAGGTAAAAAATAAACAATATCGCTCACGATGGGAAATCTCTACCGCCCGAAGTGGAGAATTGCGTGACTATGAAATGCTACTCGCAGAGGTGCCGAGCGGAAATATTATCTCCTCCAAAAAAGGTGAAATTCCACAATTAAACACTGATACCGTGGGACTTAATTACGAGCAGTTTGTAAAATCTATCGTCCTTTCGCAAGGAGAGTTTGCCAAATTTTTGAAAGCAACCCCAGAAGAAAGAAGCGAACTATTAGAAAAAATAACAGGAACAGAAATATATAGGAAAATAGGCAAAGCCGCATTTGACAAACACAAAGAAGAAAACGAGAAACTGAACAATCTGAAAATCCAAAAAGAAGCCATCAAATTATTAACCTCCGAACAAATAGATAATTTTAATAATCAATTAATTGATAACCAGCGAAATGTATTTATTTATACAAAACGAATCACCGAACAAGAAAAACTTTTTAATATCAAACAAAATATTAAAAACCTTGAAAATCAAAGAGAAAAACTGACTAAACAAAAAATAGACATAGATAATCAAATCCTCTATTTTGAACCGCAAATACAAAAACTGAACAAGCATCAAAGACTTATCAATTTGAAAGCTAATATTATTGAACTCAAAAACAGCCATCTGTTACAAGAAAACAATATCAATAAATTAACCACATTAGAAAATAAGCTGGAAACAAACAACATTTCGTTACATGACAACTTACAAAAACTGGAAAAATTCAATGCCGATGCCGATAAACTCACTGAACAGGAAAATATCTTATTACCCAAAATATTGAAATGTAGAGAATTAGATATAGAAATCAAAAATTTAACCTCTCAAATTAAGCAGCTCCGCGAAATATTCATACAAAAAACCGAACTTTATTCCGCAACTGAGGACAATATTACCACGATTAAAAAAACTATAACCGACAACAACGCCGAATTGCAAAAACAAGAGATATGGGTATCTGAAAACACCATTTTAACTACCGTAGAAAAAGAACTCGCATTGATAAAAGAAAAAATAGCAAATTTTGAAGACGAAGAGCAAAATTTAAAAGCACTCCTCAAAAAATTATCTAATAAAAATTTGCAGCAAGAAATAAATAAATTAAACTCATGGGAAGAAATTTTAGAGTACATAGATGTATATATCGCTGAAAATAAAAAACTTGCGACAGAAATATTAAACAACTTAGATATTGACATCAATAATTCGCCGGAACTTGACAACCGTCTGGAAGAACTCAAAAATATCCACAACGAACTGAAAAATTTAATCAATATCTCTAATAATTATCTGAAAAATGACACTAAAACTAAAGATTTAACGGTTAATAATTCGCAAATAACACTACAAATAGCCGAAGACGAAAATAATATCTACCAGCTAAAAATAGAAATAGAAATTGCAGAAAAATACATAGAGGAACTTAAAATTAGAAAAGACCGACAACAATTGGAAGCTAAATATGCCGAAGACCGTAAAAAATTAATCCCCAATCAAGAATGTTTTTTGTGCGGAGCGACCACGCATCCGTATGTTAAGCACTATGTCAGCCAACTTGATGACACTATTATTAATCTTAAAAACAAAGAAACAGCGTATAAAAATTTGCAACTTAAATTGCAACAAACAAATAAAAGCTTAATTACAAATCAAAGTATTTTTAAGAACAACGCAAATAATATCGCAGAATTAGAAAAAGAAAACTCCAAACTACTCGCCGACTTTGAAAATATTAATCTCGTACATAATCTTAGCTGTGACATTAATAATCAAGAAGATATAAATACTAAAATCATCCAGACAATAGAAAAAGGCAAAAACATACGTAAACAAAAAGAAGCCGTAACTAAATACTGGGAACTAAAACAAATAATAGACGCTACTATAAATTTCTCTGATAAAGTCTTAAATATCAATCACCTTAAAAATTCCCTCAAAAATACGTTGGCTAAATACAAAAAATATTTTGACAACAAGACAAACTACTCCGACATCTTGCATCTCTTGGAAAAATACGTTGCAAAATACAATGCTACTAACGAACAAATATTGCAGATAAATAAAAACATCCTCGCCAATAAAAACATCTTAACGGAAAAACAGATTAACTTAGACAACCTCAAAAAAGACCTCACTGCACAAAAAAACGTGCTGGACGAAGTAAAACGACAAAACGAGAATCTAAAACAACAAAGATACGAACTATTAGAAAACAAAACTGCCGACGAAGTAGAAAATAAGATTAAATTTGACATCACAAACAGCCGCGAAAAAGTTGCACACCAGACAAATGTATTAACTAAATTGAAAACCGAAAAACAAGCTATTATAAACAATATCAACGAGATAAAAGAAACCATAGAAAACAATAAGTTGATTATCTCCCGACAAGAAGAATTTTTACTTCCAAAACTTCTCGCCGAAAATATTACTTCTACCGAAGACGCATTGAAATCTATTTTAGAAGAAAAAACTATTGTAAGTATCCAAAAACAACAAGAAGAATTAAATAATAAAAAAGTGGCTATTATACAATCGCTGAGCGACAACCAAGAGCAATTAGAAATCCTCAAAACCGAAGACAATCTAAAATACAATTATGACACCTTAAACGCAGAAATACAACAAAACAAGAAAGACCTTGAAAATAAGAACAGAGATATAGGTATCATAAAAAATAAATTGGAAGAAAATGAAACCCGAAAAATAGAACATTCCGCTTTAGAAAAAGATTTTCTCGCACAAAGTATAGAAACAACAAGATGGGAAAATCTAAATCGGCTGATAGGAGATGCCGCCGGTAAAAAATTCACTCTCCTCGCACAACAACTAACTCTCAACGAACTAATTATTTATTCTAATATTCATCTTAAAGGACTCAACGACAGATATATATTGAAAAAAAGTGACAACCTAAAAGAGAATTTGATTGTGATAGATACTTACATGGGAAATACCGAACGCTCCGTACAAACTCTCTCCGGCGGCGAAAGCTTTTTATTAAGTCTCGCATTAGCACTCGGACTATCTGACCTCGCAAGCAAAAACACCCGAATAGAATGCCTATTCATTGACGAAGGTTTTGGTACATTAGACCACCAAACACTTGACACCGCTATAGCAACTTTAGAAAAACTGCAATTACAAACAAAACGAACTATCGGTATCATTTCACATGTGCCATCTATTAAAGAACGAATTACTAATCAAATTGAGCTTAGAAAACTAAGTTCCGGATTTAGTACCATTGTTATTTAAAAACAAACCATTCAAGCCGTTGCAAATGCTGAAGTTTTAATAAAAATATACTACTCCATAGCAGTTAAAACACTGAATTATAGATTTTTATATTTTTATCAGTATTTTTTAAGACTACCCATATTTGTAGAAACCGAAAATATCATAATATTTTTGGTTTATAAATAAAATTTATTATATTTGCAAAAAATAAATTTATGATAAAACGAATTATAGAAAAACAAATAGTCGAGCATTTAGAAAGACAAAAAGCTATATTATTATTTGGAGCGCGCGTCAGGTAGGTAAAAGTACTTTACTTGAAAAATCGGGTAGTGTAAATTTTTAAGTGATAAATTTTTTGAACCATATAAGGCATATAAGAACATATAAGCATTATATGCCTTATATGGTTTAATATTTTCATATAAATTAGGATAAGTATTATCACTGGAAAAATTACAGTTCCAAAAATCGCAAAACATTGTTTTTATCAGGAGATGAATCTGAAATTCGGGAAATGTTAAGTAACACAAGTTCTAACCGTTTAGAATATTTTTTTAGTGGTTATGATACAGTAGTAATTGACGAGGCACAAGAAATAAAAAATATTGGAAGTACCATAAAATTAATTACGGACAAATTAAAACATATCCAAGTGATAGCGACTGGTTCTTCGGCATTTGAATTAGCAAACAGAACTGCCGAGACGCTTACCGGACGCAAATACGAATTTATGCTGTTTCCTCTATCTTTTGAGGAGATGATAGCAGAGCATGGTCTTGTAAAAGAGATGCAATTGTTATCGTTACGATTGGTTTTTGGTTATTATCAGGAAATAGTTATTAAACCCGAAGAAGCAGCTAAACATCTCAAACTTATTGCTAACAGCTATTTATACAAAAATTTACTTCGTTTAGATAATATAAGACGCACTGATTTATTGCACAAGATTTTAAAAGCATTAGCTTTACAAATAGGTAGTGAGGTATCATACAACGAATTAGCACAGCTTTGCAATACAGACGGCAAAACAATAGAACGTTATATAGACTTGCTGACAAAGGCATACATTATTTTTATATTGCCGGCTTACAACAAAAATATACGCAATGAAATCAAAAAAGGGAAAAAAATATACTTCTGGGACAACGGAATCCGAAATGCAATCATCGGAAATTATAATAGTGATTTGTCAAATAGAACTGACATTGGACAATTATGGGAGAACTTTTTAATCAGCGAACGAACTAAAAAAAATATATATTATAAAAAAGAAGTCAACTGTTATTTATGGGAAACAGCACAACAACAAGAGATAGACTACATAGAAGAGGAAAATCAAAACTTAGAAGTATATGAATTTAAGTGGAATATCAATGCTAAGGCAAAAATACCGACTACTTTTTCTTCAGTCTATAATGTCAGTAAATTTGATGTCATCACCCCAAAAAATATAGCGACATTTATCGGACAACCGAGTTTTTAACTTTTCCAAAGTTTTGATACTAATTTCTGGAGACCTTATTTTGAAGTGTAAACCCACCAAAACAAAACCACTTCAGCTTTACGAGAGCCAAAGGGGTTTTGTTTTTTAGAAATATAGTAACAATTTTGGGCATGTTTCATAATTGCTTAAAAGTAGTTGACACTTTTTTCTCTGCGAAACTTTGCGAATAACTTTGCGAAACTCTGCGAGAAATTGATAATCAAATATTTTCACGCAGAGTTTCGCAAAGTTAAAAACGCAAAGTTCCGCAAAGTGTAAACTAATAAATGAAAGATGCCCAATTTTGCGTATTTTTATTTAATACTATTGTTTATATTTTTCGTATTCTTTGCTGTAAATTATTTCGTTTTTGTAATTAACTTTGAACTCGATTCTGCGGTTTCGTTGATGTTCAGTTTCTGAGCATTCTACTCCGTCTGCACATTTGTTTTTCAGCATAGTTTCTCCGTATCCTTTAGCTGTTAATCTTGCTGGGTCTATCCCTTTGTTAATAAGATACTTCATAGCGGAGTTAGCTCTATTTTGTGCAAGTTTGACGTTATATTCATGTGTTCCTCTGGAGTCAGTATGTGCGCCGAGTTCACCTTTCATATTAGGATATTTGATGAGCAAATTATAAAGCACGTCTAAGTCTTGTGATGCGTCTGTTCGGATATTATATTTATCAAAATCAAAATATACATTATAAAGTTCTATTGTCATCCCGTCCACAATGGTAATATCAGTTGTTAATGGGTCCGGTATATTTTCTTCAATAAAAATTAGCGGGACAATAACTTTAATACATTCGTCATATTTAGGATTAAAAGTAGATAGCAAGAATGTAGTATCATTAAAATTTTTCTTAGAGACTTTAATTTTATAATCGCAATTAGGTTCTATGTCAAAAGTAAAAGCTCCATCTTGTTTAGTAACAATTACTGTTTCATCACCGGTACATTTGCTAACCACTTCTACATTTGCATCTTTAAGGAGATTTCCATATTTTTTATTAGTAACCGTTCCGCAAATTTCTATGCTTTTTTTGTTAGGATTGTTATTATTCGTTGTTTTTTTAGGTTCCGTATTTAGCGAAGGCACGTTTTCTTTAGTGATAATTCTGTTCTCGTTAGTAGTGTAATCACCTTGTTTTAGTATTATCTCAAAGTTTTCGGTAAACGTATAAATATTATCTTCTCCGGCTCTGTTGGATGTAAAATAACCGACAGCGAAGCTGTTATTAATTACGAGTCCGAAGTCGTCTTTTGAGCTATTTAGCGGAACTCCGAGATTTTCTGGTTCTCCCCATTTACTATTTTTATAAAAAGATTTAAAAATATCCAGTCCTCCAAATCCGATGAGCATATCCGAAGAGTAATATAAATTATTATCTACATCTAAATAAGGGAAAACTTCATTACCAACTGTATTAATTTTATCTCCGAGATTTTCTGGATTTGCCCATTGTCCATTTTGTTGATATACAATATATAAATCTGTCCCGCCATATCCACCGGGTATATCTGAAACAAATATCATAAAGCTGTCCGATTTAGCAGTTGTCGGATGACATACGGTGTAATTATCGTTGCAAAACGGGAGTTTCTGTAAATTATCCCATTTGTTATCTATATAATTAGCCGAATATATTCCGAGCAGCGTATTTTGATTTTCATCAACAATAGATTTTTGTTTATTAGCTTGATTTTTAGTAAAGTACATAGTATTAAAGTCGGAGGAAAAGCATGCTGGTCCTTCATGAAATTTAGAATTAATAGAATTAATAAATTTTTCGGGTTCTTGAAATGTTCCATTGGCATTTTTTCTTGCAATAAAAAGTTTCATATAATTATCTCCAGTCCATTTATCTTTCTTTTTATCAACATCTTTATAATCGCGATTAGAAACAAAGACGATTGCACTATCTTTATAAAAACAAGGACTGTAATCATATTTTTTCGTATTAAAAGGGACTTCCCTAATAGAATATATATGTTCAGGCATTCCGTTATCATTAAGTTGTTGACAGAAGTTAGCCATTTCAGTTGCAATTTCGGCATCATTTTGAGTAGGTGCGTCGTCCACAAATTTTAAGAACCATGTTTTAGCTTTTAAATATTTAGCATTGCTGAGAAGTACTTGTGCATAATACAATTTACAAATAGGGTCATCATAATATACAACCGCTTTTTCAAACCATATTTCAGCTTCTATTGTTTTACTATTCAGCCGGTACGCGTTGGCGAGATTAAAAAGCGCATCTCCATTGGTATTATCTTTTTTAACAATTTTAGAATATCCTTTTATGGCATTTTGAAACGAATAGTTATCGTAATATTTTTCAGCCGATTTGAATTGTGCCTTTAAATTCCATGCCATCATAAACATAAAAATAGTTAAGATAAAATTTTTGTGTATATATTTCATAATAATAAATTAATTTTTAGTTTTTAATTTTTAATTAACGACTAACTTATCTACTAATTGCTAATATATTAAGCGATTATTTAGAAGAAGCGAGGGTTTTCTACCCCAAATCCTTTAATAGCAAAATCATAAGAAATAAATATTTCGTGTGAACCATGCGCAATTTTAGTATAAGTAAAGTCATGGGAGTATCCGCATGCGAAGTTTTTATCTAACCATATTTGGCATACAACAGAATAAGAGTCTTTAGTTCTCCACGAAGCGCCGATGACAAAAGTGTCATAAAAAATGAGCGACATATTAAGGTCTAACTCTAATGGTGCATTTTGTACGTATTTGAGTTGTGCAGCGGGTTTGAATGCCAGGTCAGTAGTCAGTGGTAGCATATATCCTGCCATGGCAAAATAGTGTCGTTCTGCATTGGATTCTGTTTGTGTGGAGTTTTCTTTATGTAATTTATATTTATTGTTAAATAAGTGCGGGACAGCAAGTCCGAGATATAAATTGTCATTATAAAAATAAGTTCCTGCGCCGAAATTAGGGAGGAATAAATTATTTTTAGTAAATGATATTGAATTATCAAAATAAGTTTGCGGATTAGTTTTTGTCCAGTCAATTTCCATGTGTTGTATTCTTCCACTTAATCCTAACGATAATTTTCCGAACGGGAAAATAATTCGGTAAGTATAAGCGAAGTTAAAAATAAGATTTTGAAATATTCCTATTTTATCTTGCAATAAACTGACTCCTATACCTGATGTATTTTTCATAATAGGAGCATGTGCTGTGAATGATATAGTTTTAGGCGCTCCATCCATTCCTACCCATTGTGTTCGGTATAAAGCAAGGAGATTGAAAGTCTCCTTACTACCTGCATACGCAGGATTTACTGCGAGTTTATTAGTAAAAAATTGAGTGTACATTTCGTCTTGTTGTGCGAGCATAATATCTGCACAAATCAACAGTCCCATTATCAATATATATTTTCTCATGGTTTCAATATTTTAAAAATTATTATAAAATTATCATTTGTTCAAGGTAATATACCCCTTCATTATTATTTCACCAGTTTTGTTATTTTCAATGACGTAGAAGTAAGTTCCTGCCGGTGAATGGTTTCCTTTATAAGTTCCGTCCCAGTCGTTTTGATAGTTTACTGCCGAGTAAATTTCATTACCCCATCTGTTGTATATAGATATTTTATTATTCGGGTATTTTTCTATTCCGTCTACTATAAGCAGGTCGTTTTGTCCGTCTCCGTTTGGCGAGATAACATCAAATACAGAAATATCAGCTTTGATGTCAAAATAAGCCCATGCCGTATCGCACAAATTAGCACATTCTCCGATGCATAACTTATATAATAATTTATCATTACCAACAAAATCAGTATAAGGAGTATAATTAATAGTTTGATTATCATTAATTACAACCTCTGCGTTTTCCTGATCTATTTCTATTGTTAGCATATAAGGAAATTTCCATGTGCTATCATTTGACTGTAAATTAATATATTCTACTATTTTATTTTCCTCTAATGTGTACATATCAAAATTAGCAATAGGCATTTCAGCAACTTTAAGTATAACCATATCTTCGGAGAAATTATTACAAGCTCCACTTGTGAGTGTCCAAGTAAAATCGTAGTTATTACCTGCTTTTAAATTAGTAACTATTGTATTAGGGGAATTAGGAGTTACAATAATTGCGTCAGTTGTAGTTCTCCAGTATCCTCCTGTTTGCATATTTCCAGCTTGTAAAGTTATTGCACCTTCGTCTCCGCAAACAATAAAATCTTCACCTGCATAAGCATTTTCATCTGAATAAATACTAACCACGACATTTGTAACATTAGACATTTCCGAAGTGCAACCGTTTTGCTTAATATTCAAGAAATAATTTCCTTGATTAGCTTCCATTGCCGGCGATATAACAAAAGCAGTGTCGGTAGTAGTGTGTATAATACCATACGGAGTAGTCCACAAATATTCATCAGCTTCTGAGAAAGTAGATAAAATTATTTCATTACCACGACATACTGGTGAGTTTGACAACAGATAAGGTTTAAGCGGTTTTCTATTAATCACCACATCAGTCGTAGTGTCGACCATAGCACAACCTTTATTAACCAAAATTAGCGAATATCTACCTTCATTTGCTAACGTAGCTGCTGTTATAGATGCAGGATATTGTAAATCAGAGGCAAATCCGTTTGGACCTATCCAATAATATTCATCTACAATATTTTCAGTCCACAAAGTTAAAATTTCGCCTTCACAAACAGGACTATTAGTTTTGATAATAGGTATTTCAGGGATTGTATTAACATCCACAAAAGTATATCCGGATGATAATGAGGAGCATCCATCTACTTCTACGATTACACTATATGCTCCGGCATCTGCTGTTTGCGAATTAGGAATTATGAGAGTAGGAATATTTGTTGTAGCAACAAGTCCAGCAATATTGTACCAATAATAAATCACATTATTACCTGTATAAGCATCAGTTGTTATAACGAGGTCAGTATTTTCGCAAATAGGACTGTTATTATTAATGTCCGGCGTAATTGTGCTTCCAATTACATCTACTACAACGCTACCTTTTAACGAAGGACAACCGTTTTGATAAACTACAAGTTCGTAGGTTCCTTCATTATCTATATCTACATTCACAATATTAGGGTTTTGTGACGAGGAGACAAAGCTGTCTGGTCCGTTCCACTCGTATTTTTCTGCTTCGGTATTAGCATTTAAAGTCAACAAGTTACCTTGACAAATAGGCGCATTAGAAGTAGGTATCGGCATTTCAGGTGTTTGATAAACAACAACTTCAGTATTAGCCGCTTCTGATGAGCAAGATTTAGCCGTTACCACAAGCGAATATGTGCCAGAATGTAAAGTAGAAGTATTATAAATAGATGGATTTTGTTGTCCAGATACAAAACCATTAGGTCCAGACCAGTTATAAATAACATCTTGCAAGGTAGTAGAAATTAATCTTAGTTCCTCGCCTGAGCATATTGGACCATTATTAGTCACCATTGGGGTAGCCGGTATTTCGTTAATAGTCATTAAGTACAAGTCCGAAGGATACGATTTGCAACCAAATTCATCTTCTATATAAAGTGACCAGTTACCGGTTATATAAGAGGTAGCACCGTTCTCAACAATAATATTGCCATTTGTTGTAGTCATATTAGTACCATTTGGCAAAGTCCAATAGTAATTATCTGCAGTACTTGCTACATTTATATTAATATCATTACCTCTACAAATAGGAGAATTACCAACAATGACAGGTTTTTGCGGTTTAGACAAAATATCAACCGCTAAGAATTTGGTAGTAGAACAAATGTTAGTACTAGAATAAATCGTTAATTGATAAACTCCTTCGTCTTCTACTCCAGCATTGGCAATAAGAATATTTTGTTGATTGTAAGTATCACCACTTGGAGTGTTCCATTGATAATTATAATAACCGGTAATATTAGGAGTTGCGCTAATTAATAATTGTGTTCCTTCACAAACAGGTCCATTATAAGATAAAGTCATATCAGATATTGCTTCTACATTTACAAAAGCAGTATTAGAAGTTTGTGAGTTACAAGAATTTACAGCAACAGTAACACTATATTCACCTTGATTAGATACATCGGCATTATCTATAATCAATTCAGCCGAGTTCGTTGTGACTACTCCATTTGGAGTGTTCCATATATATTCAACAACATTGCCTATTTGATAATTAGTTACCAAATGCAAACGTGAATTTACACAAACCGCATCAGGCGCAGTAATAACAGGAGTTGTCGGTTTTTCTGTTATTCCATTTACATAAATAGACGTAGTTTTTATACAACCTTCATTATTTACTATTAAGCTGTAACTACCATTATTTAAGGAAGTTGCATTATAAATAGTAGGATTTTGAACGTTTGCAATAAAACCATTAGGTCCCTCCCATTGATATATATGTGACGCATCACCTGTAGCAGTTAATAACAAATTACCTCCAGAGCAAGCAGGTATATCGGCTTGCGGATTAGGATTTTCAGGTAACATTTTAACCTTAACATTTTTAGAAGGCGAATTATCAGAGACGCAACCACTTACATTTACAGATACTTGATATATACCATTGTTATCTGACGTTACATTTTCTATAATAAGTGAAGCGGTATTCGTTGTAACCAATGTCATATCCGGCAATGTCCATGTATAAACTATATTTTCTCCTTCGTAAATAGTTGTTTTCAATTCTAATACTTGTCCTTCGCAAAGTTCTAAAATAGAAGATATTAAAGGAGTAACAGGACTTTCGTTAATACTACTGACATAAACTGTTCCTTCTGAAGTACAAATTCCGTTGGTTACTTTTACATTGTAAGTTCCGTTATTTAAAATACTTACATTGGTAATTAAAGGATTTTGAGTATT
>DYQJ01000324.1 GCA_020719345.1 Draconibacterium orientale
TGAAAAATCAGTAAATTTGAATTTTGGTCACTATTTTTATACGCTACCAAACATTTAAGGTACAAATTTTGAAATAATAACTATTATATATATTATTTTTTTGGATTATTCTAAAAAATATATTATCTTTGGAATTATAAATTATTTAAAAAACTAAAAACAACTATACTATGGAACTCGACTTTGGAATTTTTTGGAACAGTTTGACATTACTCGGAAAAATATACTGGGCGGTGGCAATTCCATCTACTCTTATATTTCTGATTTCTTTTGTTTTAGCTTTGATAGGTAAAGACGCAGATGCTACAGACGTAGACCTAGATGTGGACATAGGATTTAGCGACTTTTTTATTAATTTTAAAGCTATAATGTCGTTTTTTACTATGTTCGCCTGGATAGGCATAGCTGGAATAAATACTTCGTTGTCCTCTTCTGTAATTATTATTGTTTCTATCATCGCCGGAATAGGAATGATGCTGCTGATGGCTACACTTATGTATTACATGGACAAACTACAATACTCTGGAACACTGGATTTTAACAATGCAATAGGAGCAACAGGATACGTATATCTAACAATCCCTCCGAATAGACAATACGGTGGAAAAGTGCAAGTTACCATCC
Source organism: Draconibacterium orientale (assembly GCA_020719345.1). Taxonomy (GTDB): domain Bacteria; phylum Bacteroidota; class Bacteroidia; order Bacteroidales; family DYQJ01; genus DYQJ01. The sequence goes on from DYQJ01000324.1 coordinate 625, forward strand.
AAGGAAGCTTACGAACTTTAGATGCCATGACCGAAGAAACAGAAGCTATAAAAACTAACACGAATATAGAAGTGATAGAAGTCCTCAGCGACAATGTTTTATTGGTAATAGCTAAAAGATAAACAATTTTTATTTTCTAATTTTAAACATTTTATTATGAACAATTTATTATTGATTTTAAGTGTATCCGGTCAAATAGCCATTGCCGGATTAGCAGTTGCAGTTTTTTTGATATTCATGGTGATAGTAACTTTTCTAAGACGTTTCAAACGTTGCCCTTCTGATAAAGTCTTAGTAGTATATGGAAAAGTAGGTAAAAAAGATGACGGAGTAGGACGCTCCGCAAGATGCATCCACGGTGGAGCAGCTTTTGTGTGGCCTATAATTCAAGATTTTCAATATCTTGACCTCACTCCAGTACCTATTATCGTAGATTTGAAAAGCGCACTCTCTAAGCAAAACATTCGTGTTAATGTCCCTTCGCGCTTCATGGTTGGTATCTCGGTAGAACCCGGAGTGATGGACAATGCCGCCGAACGTCTGCTCGGACTTACATTAGAGTCTGTTCACGACCTCGCTGCTGATATAATCTTCGGACAGCTAAGAGTGGTAATTGCTACAATGAACATAGAAGAAATTAATAGCGACCGTGAAAAATTCTTAATCAACGTCTCCGGTGCCGTAGAACACGAGTTGAAAAAAATAGGATTGAAACTTATTAACGTTAATATCACTGATATAACAGACGAAAACGGATACATAGAAGCGTTAGGTAAAGAAGCAACAGCACAAGCTGTGAATGACGCCAAAAAAGTGGTAGCCGAAAAAACCAGAGACGGTTCAATCGGGGAAGCTAATGCTAAACGGGAAGAAAGAATTAAAGTCTCCGAAGCAGTAGCAGATGCCGAAATCGGTGAAGCTAATGCTAAGCAAAAACAACGTACCGAAGTCTCTAAATCTATTTCTATTGCTGAAATAGGTGAAGCGAGTGCCGAGCAAACTAAAAGAGTCGAAGTCGCTAAATCAAATGCCACAGCAGTAGAAGGCGAAAACATCTCGCAAGTAAAAATAGCCGAATCCGAAGCTCTCAGACGTAAAGCGGAAGCCGAATCAAAAAAAATCGCCGTAGTAGCCGAAAAAATTAATGAAGCTAAATCAAAAGAAGAAGCATATCTGGCAGAACAAAAAGCCGAACTCGCACGTGCCGAACGTGAAAAAGCTACCCAATATGCTAATATCCTGATAAATGCCGAAATAGAAAAACAGAAAAAAGAAATAGAAGCCGAAGCCGAAGCCGAAAGAATACGAAGAATTGCTAAGGGAGAAGCGGACTCTACATTCTTTAGCATGGAAGCGCAAGCAAAGGGACTTTATGAAGTGCTATCTAAACAAGCACAAGGTTTCAATATGTTGGTTAAAGCCGCAGGAGACAGCTCAAGCGACGCTGTAATGATGATGATCGCCGATAAATTACCGCAATTGGTACAAACGCAAGTAGAAGCCATTAAAAATATTAAAATAGATAAAGTTACCGTATGGGACTCCGGACAAAATCAAAACGGCAAGACTTCTACCGCTAACTTCTTACAAGGAATGGCTGGATCTATTCCTCCTATGGAAGAACTTTTTAAAATGGCTGGACTCGAACTCCCTAACTATCTCGGCAAACGAAAAGAAGAAAAAGCAATAGAAAATACAATCACTCCTATCAATAAAGAATAATTTTCTATATCCCTCAAAAAGTAAGACGCAAAGTATTAAAATATAAATACTTTGCGTCTTTGCCAATTCTAAAAATTAACTTATTGATAACCAAATATTTTATGCTATATTTAGAACATTGTTGCACCTAATTATTTTTTGTCATATATTGACATATTGTAAATTATGATATTTTTATTTATCAACTCCGTAGGAGTTGCACTTTAATAACCACCGATGCAATCTGTGGAAAAATAAAAAACAGAGTCACAACTCCGTAGGAGTTGCACTTTAATAACCACCGATGCAATCGGCGGAAAAATAAAAAATAGCGTCACAACTCCGTAGGAGTTGCACTTTAATAACAACCGATGCAATCTGTGGAAAAATAAAAAATAGCGTCACAACTCCGTAAGAGGGGGAAATGTCGCTTTTATTTGTCCACCGATTTTATCGGTGGTTATTAGTATGTAACTCGTACGGAGTTATTTGAATGATTTTTGTGGAATACGTTGCGAAAAACTCTGCGAGAAATTATATATTCACAAAAAAGATAAAAGAATAAAATATAATATATCTTTATTTGTTATATTTGCATAAAAGTTTGGTAGCGTATAAAAATAGTGACCAAAATTCAAATTTACTGATTTTTCATA
>DYQJ01000084.1 GCA_020719345.1 Draconibacterium orientale
ATTTATGGATTAAAAAAAATGTGACTTAATCACTTAAAAATTTACACTACCAAATTCTTGTATTTATTTTTTAGTACTTGTTCGTTTATGGTCATTTTTTGTATTTGATTTTCCTTCTCTATTTTTTCTGTTTCGTATTTTGTCTCCATTTCTGCTATTTTATCGTTCAAATTATTACTTGCAATGGAGTCTTTTAGCTCGGTAGTTTTTTTTAAGTAATTATATGCTTGCTCGTAGTCTTCTTTGATAAAATATATTTTTGCCAGATTTTCAGTTGTTTCAAATTGTCGTTGCAAAGAATTTATAGACTTAGCCAGATGTAGTGCGTATTCTAAATAATTTAATGCCTTGTCATATTCTTTGATATTTAAGTAAGTTTCGCCGATGTTATTACAACTATTTGCCAGACTTTCTTTAATATCAAGTTCTTTGAAAATTTCAAAAGCTTTGACAAAATATTTCATGGCTTGTGAATAATTTTTTTTATTTTCCAAATAAATAAGTCCTATGTTATTGTATTTGAATGCTGACCCTTTTTTGTCGTTGAGTTCTAAATTATAATTTAAAGCTTGTTCAAGAAAGTAGAGTGCCGAGTCGGGCAGTTCTTTTTCTTGATAGACGAGTCCAATGTTGTTAAGCGAAGAGGCAATACCTTCTTTGTTGTTATTTTTTTGTTCGTTTTCCAATGACTTTTTATAATATTCTATTGCTTTATCATAAACATCAAGGAAGTAAAAAATTGCTCCAATGTTGTTTGTTGTACGTGCGATTCCGTCTGCATCTTTAAGTTTTTCACGAATATTTAACGCTTTATAATAATAATCCAGAGCATCTTGATATTTTTGCATTCTATAATAATTTATTCCCATGAGATGATATGAGAATGAAAGGAGTGAGTCATTTTGTAATAAAATAGAATATTCTATAGATTTGAGAATTTGTTCGTTGGCTTGACTATATTTAGAATTAGAAATTAACAATTTTCCGAGAGAATGTAAATTTTCTATTGTTTCTCTATATAGTTCATTTTCAATGTAAATATTAATTGCCTTTTCTAAATACAGAGCCGCGCTGTCTTTAGATACTGCTTTATATTCTTTAGAAATTTCTATATATAGCTTTGCCGAAATAGTATCTTCGTCAGAGATTTTTAATAGATTAAATAAGCTATCAATTTTTGCCTGTGAAAATAAATGCAGTGAAAAAAATAGAATTAGTATAGCTAAAAAGATTTTCTTCATGTGAGTTGTCGTGTTATTAGTTTATAAATTTGACTCATGGTAACAAAACGGATAGACTCATTATTTGTTTTTTGCAGATATTTTAAAAATACGGCTAATGTTTCTTTTTGTTGCATATCTCCTTCTTGATGACAACCTGTAATGATATAAAAATCGGTATCGGGCTTTTTTTCAATGTATTGTAACGCATGTTCTATTAGCGGGAACAAAGTTTTTGACATAGTAACAAAGTCGGATAGTCCTGCATTATTAGGTATTTCTAAGAGATTTTTATAAAAATAAGGTTGCGAAAAAATAGTAATTGCTTGATTATTACGTGCTTCTAATGATTGCTGATTAATTAAAAAATCTTGAGTTTGCATTTGATGTCCCCATAGTTTGATAATATTTTCCGTAAAAATTCCGTTATCATCTCCGTAGTTGTCTAATTTATTCCCTTGTGAGGAGATAGAAAAACCTTCGGAGAGAATTTCGGGGGCTACGGCGGAGCTGTCGTAAAGAAAATTTGCTTTTATTAAGCTGTCAAGTACGTTGTCGTTGGCAAACCATCCTCCTGCACGAAATCCGAGTAAGTCTTTGATATTTAATTTATCTTTCAATAAATCGGCAGAGTAATTAATGATATTTAAAATTTCCGCATCATTATATACAGAGATAGGGACTCCTCGTCCTTCGTTCCATTTGGGGGTAAGCATTCGCCAAAAAAAATTAGAGTTTTGTGTTGCAAAATCGTGAGCTGTTTTGTAAACAACATTAGGTATTTGTGTTATTAATTTTTTATAACAATGTAAGTGCAAACCGATTTCGTCATTTTCATATATAGCCGATTTGATTTTAGTATTAATATTTTTATTGTTCTCAACAAAATATGCAGGACAAATAAAGTGTGTAAAAGGTAAAGTATTGTTTATATATTTTCGTAAATGTATAAGATTACTGACTCCGTTTAAGGTTTCTCCCTCCCAATCTACAGTAATTGCAATAAAAATATTCGCCATTAATCTGAATTATACTGATTCACTAAATATATGTCTTAGAATTTCTTTCTCGCTTAGCAGTAGATTAAAATATTCAAATCTATTAATTAGTAAAAGCATAGCATCTTTTTTAGTAAGTAAGACATTTGCGTATTGGTCAATATTTGTACCTCTAATGATTATGTCGTCCTTAAAAAAATAAGTTTCGTCTTCTTTTTCTTTGTTATAAACCAATGCCCCTTGCAGAACGATGATAATATCATCTTTTCGTTCTTTGTATTCAATAAAAATTTCTTCGTTCTTTTTAGCTTCTTTAATTTTAACTAATTTAGCAATTTTGACAATCAAGTTGTCGGGAACATTAAAGAATAAAGGGTGTTTTTTCAATAATTTAACTTTGTCGGGAATCAATTTTCCGCTGTTAGAGAGAACATTCATGAGTGACTGTTTTGCAGGTGACATGTTTATCAAATAGTCAAAACATTTGATAGGATTTTCTTCGTGTATAATTTTAGCAGCAGTAGAGTATATTAGCTCGTCTTTGTGATATAATGCGAGGAATATTTCGTCTGGCATTTCACTTCGTCTTATTTTTTCCAGAACGTTATCAATTTTGTCTCTTGTCCACAATTCTATGTCCGAGTAGTCGCGGATAGTGCTTGTTTGTGTTTTTTTAGATATTTGTTTTTTGTGCAATTTTCCGAGCAGCTCTATTGTTTTTGCGACAGTCCATGCGTCCAATTTACTGAAGTCTCTCATAATAACGTTTCGCAGACGGTCTTCAAAGTTCATTTTTTCTTGCGGGAAGTATTTTCCGAGTCGTTTGATTTTTTGTAACGAGGTGATGTCATCAAATAGCGGGGCGATAATTTGCTTAGTATCTTGACCAAAAAAATTGTCAATAATTTCTAATGCGAAGATAGTATTTTTACCTATCACGTTTTTTTCTATTAGCGTAATTATTCGTGGTTCGTATAAAAAGCTAAGCAATTGAAATAATAGTTCAAAGTTAAATTGTTTTTCCACATCTAATGCGAGAAATAATTTTAAGGTATTTTTCTCGTTTTCTATGTCGTTGATAGTGGAGTATATCCACAAAATATTTTCAACTATATCATTTAATTTAGCTTTTACTGCTGCGATTTCTATTTCACTGCTTGCCTGGAATTTACAAAAATATAAAGACCATATTATTTCTAATTGAATTTCGCGGTCTGGATAGTTAATGTATTTTATTAACAGTTGTTTAGCCGGGGTTGAACCGATTTTGGCATATATTTCTATGACTCGGAGTAGTATTTCGCGAGGAGCATTTTGTTCAAAATATTTATCTAATTCGGGCAGCACTTTATCTCCTATTTCTAAAAGGACTGATGCCGAGGTGTGATAATATTCCGGAAATTTTATTAAGCTGACCAATTTTTCTATGAGTGATTGTGTTCGGATACGTGCCACTAAGTTAATAGCCGACATTTTAATTATTTTATCTTTGTCTTCTAATAATTTTAACATTTCTTTTTCTTCCGGATTGTATTTTCCTTTGAAAATGTATTTTATTAATTTTATTTTTTCGGGAATAGAATTGGAGTTTAACATTTCGTGTGCTTGCTCGTCTAATATGGCTTTTATGTCGTTGTAGTCTAAGTTTTCGCTTGCGTGTCGTGCCATTTTTTCTACATCATGTGGTATTTTTTCTTCTTCTAATATTTTGTCCACCGATTTTTTAATACGGCTTCTCCACGTAGGGTCAATATTTTTGAGAATAGATTTTCTAATGATAGGGTCTTTAAAATCTTCTAAGAGGTTTGTAGCATGTGCTTCAAACAGTTTAGGATTTGTTTCCGACAAAATCGTCACGCTGAGAGCCGTAAATTGTGTATTGTCCTTAGTCAATTGTTTTCTAAGCAATTCGTCTCCAAATTGGAATTTGGCGGTGTCTCGTTTTTTTTCTTTACTGATGTCGGTTAGTATCTGACGAATTTTAGATTTATAAGCAAAATATAAATTGCGAGTAGAATACGCCCAGAAAAGCAATAAAGGTAAGAAGAGCAGTGGAAAATATTGTAAGAGAAAACCTTGTGGAGTTATGAGGACACGATTTATTAAGAACAGCACCACTCCGGCAATGGCAATAGAAAATTGCATTACAACTCCTACCTTAGTTTGTATAGCGAGTTTATCTTCGTTTGGAAGTGGTTGATATAAAATATTGAATGCGGGGTCATCTAGTCCGCGTCTTAAAATTCGTTCCATCGCTTTGTTTGCGGTCATCAGAACGAGAAAGAGATAGTTTTCGGCACCAAAAATTAAGCTTACGATTGCGGCAAGTAAAATTAGAGCCGACGAGACAATAGGTAAGATATTTAAGCCGAGTTTTACTCCATACTTACTAAGGATACGAGGAGAAAAATAAGAAATAATAAACTCGCCTATTTTCAATCCGCCATACACTAATGCAAGATATTGCGGGACATTTTTTGGACTGATTTGAATTTTAACACTTGATAAGAATCCGAAGTCAGACAAATATATCATTGTCATTGAGAATATTGCGCTAACGAAGATCCAGAAGAAATATTTATCTTTAATTATTTCGCGCATGCCGGTTTTTGTCTCCGTCTTTTTAACTTCCGATTTCTTTTTGTCGGTGGCAGGAAATTTTTTGTACATGACAAAAAGTAGTGCGATACTGACAATTAATCCAAAGATAGCCACGTATAAGAAATTATATAAGTCTGAGGTGACCTCTTTCAAAAAAGGTATTGCGAGATAGCTGAGAACAGCAGCAAGAACTCCTCCCATGTTAAACAATCCGTAGAGTCTTTTTACTTGAATCAGGTCTAAGAATTTCAGTGCAAGTCCTCCGGTTTCTATACCTACGAGTGAGATAAAGGGCCACGCCCAGATAAAAACAAAACCGCTGAGCCATTTTTTGTCCACATAAAATGTCCCGATGAGTCCTAATATTGTAATAATCAGCATAAAGCTGAGTGCTCCGAGGAATAGGTATTTGCTTTTTACTTTCTTTTGAAGTACCGAATAGACAAAAGTGCTAACATAACCAACTATACCTGCCGTAATATATGCTATTGGCAAGTCTTGACTTCCAAAATTACTTATAAACAATGAGTTAGAAGAAACAAAATAAAAGGCAATAAATAAGCCCAGAAAGAATGTATGAAAGAACAATAACCAAAATATTGTTATTTCACTTTCTTTTAACTCTAAAGATTTAACTAAAAACTTAGATATCTTAGACATAGGTTTCATTTTCCAGGTTTATTTTGCGGGTTTGCGTTAAATTTTACTTAGTAAACTAAAATATTTCTCCATGCTTTCCTTCTTTAATGTGTCCAGATGATAATCAATATTTTCGGATAAATATTTTTTCAATTCAAATATAGAAATTTTTATATTTTCAAACAAATTAAAATCAAAATATTTATACTCATTAATTCCAAAACGAAGTGCCTCGTTAAAATGTTGTAAATATTCTTGGTTAATGTCTTGATTAGTAGTCCACACTGCAAAGACAAATGGCAGTGATGTAAATTGTTTCCATTCGTAAGCCAGGTCATAAATATATTTATGACTATTTTTGTGCAGGTCAAAGACGCGGTCACCAATGATTAAACCGGCTGTTGTGTTTGATATTTTCTTCTCGTAACCTATTTCAGCATTCTGCCAGATGGGATTTATTTTCCAATAGAATTTAGCCAATATTTTTACGAGATTGACTGATGTCATAGATTGATAATCAAGATATATGTTTTTAATTTCGGTAATTGGTACTTCACTTATCAATATCACTGTTTTAACTTTATCTGTAGCCCCGATACAATAATCCGTAAGTATGGTATAATTTTTTAATTTTGGCAGCACTGCAATAGGCACCAAGCCGATGTCGGCTTGGTTGTTGAGCAGTTTTTCGGCACACAACGAAGGATAGTCCCGCGTGATTGACGAATTTTCTAATATATAATTAGAATGTTGAATACCATAGATGAACGGTAACGTATTATAGTAAGAGACTACCGATAATTTATATTTGTTCATGTGCTTGATTTTCTACTTGATAAACAGATGCGGTAGCTGCTATTACCGAAAAAATAGATATAAACGCCGAGATAGAAGCCCCACAAAAAGGGATAAAAGAAAACAGCGCGAACACACTGCCATTAGCATACGCTAACGCTTTGTGTTTTCGCACATATCTAATACTTTCTATAACAGACATTTTGCGGCGCTCATTAGTATAATCTAAGAACGAGAAACCAATAAAATAAGCCGTCACGAAGAACATTATCACCGGAGTAATCAGTCCAAGAATAGGTACAAAGCTGAGCGTGAACATTAAAATCATAAAAATTATTTCTATAATTAAATTTCTTATAGATATTCCGAGTCCCCGAATCACATCTTTTAACATTTGTGCGGCACTAAACGGATATTCTCTTTTTACATATAAACCTTCTACTTTTTCGGAAACAGCCGAGAGAACGGGTGACATAAATATCATAACTATCTGTACACTAAATAATATGTACGCAAAAAAGAATACGATATAAATAGATAGAGAAATGAGCCATTTAAAAATGTCGTTCATATATTGGTGTCCCAAAAAGTTTTTGTTGTCAAAATCAATCCAAGTAAAAAATGCTTGTCTTGTGCTTTCTATTAAATCCATCGTAAATTTTGTACCTACGGTAAATAAAATAATGTTGAAGATGATCGGAAAAATAAAATAAACGTACATTTTATTTTTCGAGATAATACTCATAGCAACTTTATAGGCGTTGAGTCCTATTTTAAACTCTTTCCAAAACGTTAATTTTTCGGTTGTCATATAATAAATAATAAAATATTTATAAACTATCTACTTCTTTTTGTGCGTCTTGCATGATTTTGTCGGCTTTTGTTTGTGCTTCACTGACAAGTTTGTCGCCTTGCGTATTTGCAGCTGTAACAAGTTTATCAGCGCCAGTTTTTGCTTCGGCTACTATTTTGTCGACTTTTGTTTTAGCTGTTTTCATCAGTTCTTCGGCAGCTTTCTCGGCGGCTTTTTTAGCAATAGGATTATTTGCTTTGCTAATTAGTTCGTCTCCTTCTTTTTTAGCTTTATCTAAAAGTGCTTGCGCTTCTTTGTCGGCGGCGGCTTTTAGTGCGTCCGATTTTGTTTTAGCTTCTGCCACGAGTTTTTCTTTTGCGGCTTTAGCTTCTGCTACTAATTTATCGGCTTTCTCTTTGGCGGCGGCAAGTATGGCTTTAGCTTTGTCGGAGAGAAATTCTTTTACTTCTTCTTTTACGACATCCGTTAAGCTGGTGTTTACCTTAATTATTTTTGGGTCAGTAACAGTTCCGCCTATTGTGGCATATATCATTACATCAGGTTTTTCGGGGAAGAAGTTTTCTATTAAATCTCCGGCAATGGCTTTTGGCAGCATCATACCGAGTTGAAAATTAATAGTTTGGTCTAAATTTAAAAATCCCTCTATGGAAGCTACTGTCCCTACGAGTTTGAAATTAGTAGGTTTAATTTCTAAGTTTCCATCTTTGATAACGAACATTAAATTGATGTCTTTTAAAGTAGGTTTCTCGTATTTAGGTTCTTTAGTGAAATTGGCTAATATAGAGAAGAACTTATTATTTTGGACACCAATGTTATCGGAGACCACCGAGCCGGAGGCGTTGATAGTATTCATTACCGGGTTTAGATAATAGTCCATAGTAGTTGCAAGCTCTAACTTTGTAGATAGTTCACCTTCGCAGCTCTTAAAAATAGGTGCGAGTTTTTGAATAGTAACAAAAGACAAAAAAGTTTCTTGAATGTCAATTTTGCTGATGTCCATAGTAAATTCAGCTTTCGGATTTTGAATATCTTTGGAGTCGTATTTTGCCGATAATAGAACTGACCCTTTTAATGCGTTGAGTAATAATTTCTCTAAAATCAACATACTTTCTTTCATCTTAATAATACCGACAATATTAGTAATTTCCAAGTTTTCAAACAAGACTTTATCTATTTTAGAGTTTAAAGTAAAATCAATATTTGCCGGAATTTCAAAAGCGGTAGTAACTTCTTCTTCTGTGCTGATGGAGTCCGGAATTTCTTCTTCGTCAGATAAAAATTCGTTTGCGTCAAATAGAGAAGAGTTGAAATCAAAATTAGCGGTTAAAAGTTTGTCATTAAAGACGTATTCAAAAATATTGTTTATTTGTCCGGACAGATGCAAATCACTTTTACCTATTTTTGCGTCAAAATTATTCAAATTAGCATAATTTTTAGTGAAAATAAGTTTGGTGTTTTCTATATTTATTGCAGGCATGTCCACCATCTCGGTTATCATGTTGCTAACTTCCAGGTTTCCATCTGCTTGGAAGCTCTCAAAAGATTCGTTTTCTACGTCAGATAGGTTTCCTTTGAAAGACAAATTAGCGGCAATTAGTCCGGATAGCGTCATATCTTCAAGCGGGTAAAAATCTTTTACTTTTGCGAGATTTACTTTTGCATCTATTTTGCCATCAAGAAAAACATCTTCTGCCGTAGTTTTGATTATCATTTTAGCATCTACGGGGTTTTCTGCCATCTCTAAGTGAAATTTATTTATTTCTACCTCGTTAATATCAGTGTTTCCGGGGTTTGTAACTTTGACATCAATATTTATATTTTCTACGGCAGAAGGCAGGTCTGGATATTTGAAATAAGCATTTTCTACCAACAAATTAACGCCAAATGCAGGTATTCTATAATCATTGAAAATTCCTTTTGCCCAGCCGTCTAATTTTAAAGAGCCGGTAGTTTCTATCCCTTCAAAGTCAGTTTGATAAACTGCGGGTATCATGGAGAGTAAGCTTTTAAACTCAGTTTTGCTGGTTGCGAATTTTAAATCCATGTCTATGTCTTCTTCCGGCATAGTTACATATCCATCAAAAGCGAGGGCAATTTCATTTATTTGGAATAAATTTTCTTTGAAAGTAAATTTAAAATTAACTAAGTCGGCTTCTATTTCGGAGTCAAAGCTAAGTTTTGCTTTGCTAAGATATGGTATTCCTTCCATTATAACAGTAAGATAATCAAGGGTAAGCAGAAATTCCAGGTCAGTTATATCATCTGCCATATCTCCTTTTAGCGACAGATTAATGTTGTCTATTATTGCTGTCATATCTGACTCGTGGTCGTTGTATGTAATTTTAGCTTTTCGTATCTCAAATTTTTTAAGTGCGAGTTTAAGTGGAGTGGAGGAAGAGTCAGTTTCTTCTTCTTCGGTGGTGGTTGAGTCGGGTAGCGTGATGTCGTAGTTTGCTTTTCCGTTTCTTAGCACTCTGACATTTATAGATGGTTCTTGCAAAAGGATAGAATTAATTTTTATTTCGTCTCCTGCAATAACACTCCATAGGTTGAGATTTAAAGATATAAATTTCATGCTTGCTAATGTATCTTTTTCAAATTCTTGTTTACCTACGACAGATATGTCCATGAGTTTAACATTAAGTGAAGGAAAGCTTCGTATCATTGATATGCTCAAATCGGAGAAGTTTACTACTGCATTTAGGTTTTGATTGGCTTGTTCTTTAGCAATGTTCAATATTTTTCCTTTAAAAAGAAATGGTATAAGAATAAGAATGAGTAGCAGTGTTGCTAAGACGATTCCGGAAATTTTAAGAATTTTTTTCAGTTTGTTCATATATAAGTTTGTTAGAAATTAATTTTCAAAAAAAAAGAAATATTTTAATATATAAAATTAGTTATTAAAGAGTTAGCAATAAAAAAATTGCTAACTCAAAAAATAAAAACCAAAATTATGAAAAAATTAACCACAATTGCAATAATTTTCTACCATGTATCCGTCACTTTTAAAAATTTCTGTTCGGGAGAAGAAGAATGTAATTTCGCGTCTCGCATTGATGTCACTGTCCGAGCCGTGTACGGCATTTCGTTGAATATCAGTGGCATATAGCTTACGAATAGTTCCTTCTTCGGCTTTAGCGGGATCTGTATTTCCCATTAATTTTCGGTAATCTTCTACTGCGTTTTCTTTTTCCAGAACAGCGGCTACGATAGGACCAGAGATCATAAATTCTACTAAGTCATTGTAAAAAGCTCTGTTTTTATGTACTTCATAAAAAGACTCTGCTTGTCGTCTTCGAAGGACTACTAATTTAAGTGCGGCTATACGAAATTCAGAGTTGGTTATCATCGTTAATATTTCGCCTAATTTAGAATTAGCAAAAGCTGCTGGTTTGACCATTATAAAAGTAAATTTGCCTGCCATAAAAGTATAAATTATAAATTTTGAATGCAAATGTAATATTAATATTTTTTTTTTACAATAATTTCTTTTTTTTATTTTATTTTTTTATCTAATAATTTTTATAATACTTTACAAAATTATATTAATTTTGTGCTTAAGATAAAAATACAAAAAAATAATTATATGAATAAAATAAAAATAACGTTTTTTCTTGTTATTCTTCTGATAATCAGCGATGAAGTTCTATCACAGGGCTATTTTCAACAAAGAGTAAATTATAAAATTTATGCTGAGTTAGATACGCTTACCGGCAGTTTAATTTCTAATATAGAAATAGATTATCAAAATAATTCGGACTCCGTACTGGAGGTTATTTATATACATCTGTGGGCGAATGCTTATAAAAAACGAAGCACTGACCTTGCGCAACAGATGGCACATAATGGAGAAAAGAACTTGTTTTTTGGAGTCAAAAAAATGGGCGGATACATAGACTCGCTTGATTTTAAAGTCAACGGACAAACTGTTCGTTGGGAATATGTTGATAATAAGATAGATATAGCAATTTTATATTTAGAGAAGCCGCTTGGGAAAAATGAACAGCTATTAATTACTACACCTTTTTATCTAAAAATTCCTTCGGGAGATATTTCACGTCTGGGGGTTGATAATCAAAATTATCAAATTACGCAGTGGTATCCAAAGCCGGCAGTTTATGATATGACGGGGTGGCATTATTTTCCTTATTTACAATATGGCGAGTTTTATTCGGAATTTGGAAATTATGAAGTAACATTGAAAGTACCTACTAATTTTGTTGTGGCAGCGACTGGCGAACTAAAAACCGAATCGGAAGTGAAATGGATAAATAACTTTGCCAATAGTTATAAAACCGGTGAAAAACAGACACATACTGTATTAGAAAAGACAAAAACAATTAAGTACTTTGCAGAAAATGTGCATGATTTCGCGTGGTTTGCGAGTGCAGATTATCTGGTAGAGAAAAATCAAGTTGTTTTGCCAAACAGCAAAGATACGGTCAATACGTGGACAATGTATTATTCTAGTAGCAACTCTATGTGGAGTGGAAGCACTGAGTATGTGAATGATGCAATATATTTTTATTCTTCTAAGGTTGGAGATTATCCTTATGAAAATTGCACTGCTGTAGAAGGTGCGTTGAAGGCAGGCGGCGGCATGGAATATCCTATGATAACGGTCATCAGCGCTGGCGACGATAAATTTACACTTGAAACAGTTATTATGCACGAGGTAGGACATAATTGGTTTTACGGGATTCTGGGATTTAACGAGCGACAATATCCGTTTCTTGACGAGGGACTCAATTCGTTTTATGAAACTCGTTATATATCAGATAAATATCCTAATACTTTATTTACAACTTTTTTAGGCATTTCTTCTGACAAAAATAATTCATTACAATTGGAAAATAAGCCATATTATTTGTCCGATTATCTAATGTATGTTTCTTTTGATGCGTTAGGATATGATATGCCTATTAATTTGCCGTCTTCAGAATATACGAAGATATCATATTATTCGGCAGTTTATAAGAAGGCAGCCGCCGCTTTTATGTATTTAATGTCTTATATTTCGGAAGAAAAATTTGATAATATAATGCGAGATTTTTATGAGAAGTGGAAGTTCAAACATCCTACTCCGAGCGATTTGAAATTACATATAGAAAAATCTGTGGGAGAGGACATGTCATGGTTTTTTGACGGGGTATTAAATAGTAGTCAAAAACTTGATTTTAAGATAAATAAAGTTAGAAAAAATGAAATAACAATAAAAAATTGCAGTAAAATAGCAGCTCCCATCTCGGTTAGTGGTATTGTTAATAAGGAAGAAAAAATTACCACGTGGACTGCTCCATTTAAAAATACAATAAAAGTTAATCTGTCCGATGAGCATAAATATGATTGCTATGCTCTTGATTATAAGTATCAAACCTTAGATTTTTTTAAGAATAATAATTATTGGTATGTAGATAATATATTTAAACGGTATGACCGTTTTAAGATTCAATTTGCTTCGTCACTGAACCTGAGTTCAAAGTGGCAAGTAAATATTATGCCACTTTTGGGGTGGAATTATTATAATAAATTAATGCTCGGTGGATATTTGAGCAATTTTACTATTCCCAATAAAGATTTTCAATATCGTTTGATGCCATTTTATAGTTTTACAACAAAAAACCTTAATGGTAATTATGCTCTGTCTTACAAGATATTAAGAAGTAGAAAATTAGATATTTTCATCAAGACGCAAGGAAAAACTTATGCTTATAATGAAAATCAAAATACTGCGCTCTTTGAAATAACTGATTTGCCGGGTGATAAAATTTCTAATTATGTTATGTTAAAATCGGAATTAGATATTAATTTAAAATATGTTAAAAATTATCATTCGCGTGAAAATCATTTTATCTTAAAACATTATTTTTTAAATGAGAAAGAAAATATTTTTCAATTTGATTATAAGTATATTAAAAGGTCTAAGTTAAAACCACTTGACATTAATATTTCTGCTCGTTTATATGATGAGCAGTCGTTGTATTTTAGTTTTCAAAGCAATTTTTATTTTCCTTATACAAGTGGCAAAGGAATAGATTTGCGTTTGTTTGCTTCATACATAAATGGCGGAATATCAAATAGTTATTATGTAGGTTTGAGCAATATGTCGGGACTTGAAGATTATACGTATGAAAATACGTTCTTAGCACGCAGCGAAGATGTAAAAACACGCGAATATTTTTTGTTGGCGCGTCAGGTGATAATAAATGATGGCGGTTTTGTTTTATATACACCTTTTGGCACGCAGTCGGAATGGGTCGCGGCGATTAATATTAAAATAGGTATTCCTAAAATGTTTGTTACTCCATACATAAATTTAGGAACATATCAAAATGCCGGTAATCAAGTGTATCATTTTAATTATCAAACCAATAACTTTGTTATTGCGTCTAAAACATTAGCGTATGAAACAGGATTTGCAGTAGTTGTTTTAAAAAATGTTTTTGAAATATATTTTCCATTTGTTACGTCTCGCGATATATATTTGTATAACAACGAGATAACACATCGTTACACACAAAGAATAAAATTTTTATTGAATCTCAATTCGGACAATATTTTTGAATATTTGAAAAAAATAAATCTTTTTTAGGTTTAATTTTTTTTGTAACATAGTTAGAAATGTATATTTTTTATTTCTTAGTTCGTTTTCGTGTTGTTTTTATCTGGTTTATATAAGGTTGTTTTCCGACAA
>DYQJ01000325.1 GCA_020719345.1 Draconibacterium orientale
TGACATAACTTTAATTCATATTTCGGAACACAACTTTGATTCAAACAACAACTTTGGCAAAGTTAAAACAGACATCACAAAATTATATACTTGTCTAATAACCGAAGATATTATTTCTTTTTAGAAACGTTCAAATTTAGTGTCCATCTCGTCATTGCCGATGACATATTTTTTTGCAGATTTGACGGGATTAACATTTTTTATTTCTGTTTTTAACGTATTCTTTGTACTTCGTTTGACTATATTTTTATCTTTATCTAAGATAAAAAATGCTATCACTTCTTTTAGCTGCTCGGCTTGAGTAGAAAGTTCTTCGGCAGAGGTAGCCATCTCTTCTGACGAAGCAGCATTTACTTGTGCCACCTGATTGAGTTGATTAACTGCCAAGTTCATCTGATTAGTCCCCGAATTTTGTTCCATGCTGGCAGACGTTATTTCTTGTACTAATTTGGCAGTTTTTTCTATTTGCGGTACTATTTGTTGTAATAAAATACCAGAGGTCTCCGCTATTCTAACGCTTGACTTGGAGAGTTCATCTATTTCGGCTGCCGCTTTACTACTTCTCTCGGCAAGTTTGCGAACCTCATTAGCTACTACCGCAAACCCCTTCCCATGTTCACCGGCGCGTGCTGCTTCTATGGCAGCATTGATAGCCAATAAATCGGTTTTTGAAGCCAGTTCCCCGATGATAGAAATTTTATCGGCGATTTGTTTCATTGCTTTAACAGTTATATCTACAGACTTATATCCTTCATTAATATCATTAGCAGCTTTTATCGCTATTAGTTCGGTTTGTTTGGCGTTCTCGGTGTTTTGTAAGATGTTAGCGGTCATTTGTTCTATAGAGCTGAACACTTCTTCTATAGAACTTGCCTGCTCGGAGGCGCCTTGCGACATCTGTTGTGCTGTGGCACTCATCTCGGCGCTGCCGGAGGCAACATTTTCAGAGGCATTGCTAACTTCTTTAACTACATAGGCAACAGCACTAATCATCTCGGTGATAGCAATAATTAACTCGTCATTTTCCGAACGTTTCTTTATCTGCACTGTTAAATCCCCCTTAGATACTGCTTTGGTCTTTTCTATTATATCGTTCATTGCATTGATAAGCAAATTAAGATTCTTTTTTATTGTATTAAAATCCCCATTATAATTTTCTGTAATAATTGCCGGAATATCGCCGATAGATATTTTGGCTATATAATCGGCAGAAAAGTTGAGCGGATTAACTATGGCTTCAAGAGTTTGATTTATACCATATATTAATTTATTCCAATCGCCTTTATATCTTTGTGCATCAGCACGATAACTCAAATTGCCGGCGATAGATTTGCTTACAAGAAGGTTTATATCTGCGGTGACTTCTTTTAAGTTATCACGCAATTCTTCTATGGTTTCATTAATAAAAGCTTTTTTGCCCGGAAACTTCTCTAATCCTGCATCAAAATTTCCTTTTCCTAACTCGGAGATACATGCCATCGCTTTGCGCTTTACAGCAATATGTCCGAACACCATTTCATTGACCCCGATGACCATTTGTTGATAGACGCCCTCAAATTTAGACGCATCAATTTTAATATCTATATCTCCTAAGTCGTGTTGTTGCGACATGAATTTCATATCATTGATAACGCCATTTAAAGCATCTATACATTTATTCAAATTATTTTTTATGCTATTAAATTCACCATTGTAATTGTCGGTTATTTTTGGCGGGATGATACCTTGTGAAATCTTAGCAAAATAATCTGCAGAAATAATTAATGGGTTGACAATCGCCTCAATAGTTTTATTAAATCCTTCTACGATATCTCTGAACTCATGATATGTTTGCTGAACATTGGCGCGATTGTATAAATTGCCATTTACCGCATTGTTCACTAAATCACTTACTTGTGATAAAACCGACTTTATAATATTTTGAATATTAAAAGATATTGTAAACCCAAGAACCAGAGCAAGCACAACACTTATAGATAAAAAAACAAACATTAAAGTTATTGCCTCTTCTGTGGTGTTAGTATTGGCTGCAGAAATAGACTCTCCTAAATTGACTTTGTTTTTTATCAACTCGTCAATTATATTCTCATGGTCTTCTACGGCAGTTTTCAAATCGCCGTTTATCAATAAGTATGCGGCGCTGTCGTTGTTGGCAATCGCAAATTCTTCTAATGTCTCCAAATAATCTGTCGTATTTTTTTTCAAGGTAGAAAGCTCGCTAAATTTCCGTTTTGACTCGTCTGTTATCAATGTTGATTTGTATTCTTCAAGCTGCTGGTCAATTTCGGTGGAATACTTTTTTCGTTCTTTTATCAAAGATTTTATTTTCTCGGTTTCATCTTCCAAAATATAATCTCTATATATAACTCTGATTCTCTGGAAATCCTGAGCTATATAAGCTAATTCTCCTAAGGGTTTTGTCACGTCGTTAAATAAAATCGTGTCCTGAGCATCGACGTCTTTTATTTTATCAATACCCACAAATACCAAAATTGCAGTAATTATTGCCATGAGGATAAAACTTGCAATTAACTTAGTTTTAATCTTTATTTCTTTCATAACCTAATTATTTTTTGTTAAATTTTTATACTGCAAAGTTATAACCATTTAATCATTTTGTTTTTAGTAATTTTACTATTTTTTATACGTAATTATACGAATAATTATACGAGTAATTTAGCCCTGCTATAAACAAATAGATAATCAAATATTTCACGCAAAGTTTTACAATTTTTTCAATTCGTTTGTTTTATATATTTGTCGCAAAGATATGGTAAACACAACAACCATTACTTTTTGTGCGCCAATGTGCAAACAGAAACTTTGTGCAAATAAGAAAAATTTTTACCTTGAAATCGTATAAAAAAAGTTGAGATAAATTTTGTAAATAGATAAATTTGTTATAAATTTGCAATACAAAAAAAACGAGAAATGGGACTTCACGATAAGCTTTTTAAA
>DYQJ01000085.1 GCA_020719345.1 Draconibacterium orientale
TTTTAACTTTTATTCTTATGTAATTGTTTTGTAATTAAAACTTTGCCAAAGTTTTAAACTTTGGCAAAGTTGCCGTTTATAGTATAAGTATTTAGAATTATCTTAAAAGAAGTGACTGTCCGCAATACCATTTTCTGTTTTTTTGAACAAAAATATTTTCAGGACAGTCACCCTGTGAAGCAATAACAAAGTTACACTATTGCATGAATTGCCTCTACTGGACATACATCAGCACATGAAGCACAATCAGTACATTTGTCAGGATCTATAACATAGATTTTCCCTTCTTTTATTGCGTCTACCGGACATTCAGTAATACAAGACCCGCAAGCCGTACAATCATCAGAAATTTTATAAGCCATGGTATAAAAAATTTAAAATTATTAAAGTCCAAAATTAAAAATAAAAACATATAAAAACAAATATATACATATATTTTTTTCAAAAAAAGAATACTACACATCATTTTAGTTATCTTACCAACGGGATATTGAATCTATTTCATTTTCAATGCGACTATTGTTATGTCATCTCTCTGGATATCTGTTGGGTTCCATTTATGTAGCTCGTTGAGTAATATATTTTTTTGCTCATTCATATCTTTTATAGCAATATTATTTAAAATATTAATAAATCTTTTAGAGCCAAAACGTTTTCTGGTTTCATTATTTTGGTCACAAAATCCGTCAGTGGAGAGATATAAAATGTCGTCTTTTTTCAAAAAAAGATGTTGGATGGTAAAATCACGTGGATTTATATAATTAACTCCTCCGATTGATATTCTATCGGCTTCTAGTTCGTTGATAATAAGTTTGTTATTATCAAAATAATATAGTGGTCTCTTAGCTCCGGTGTATTGAATTTCGTAAATATCGTTGTTCTGGATAATTTTAACCAGACAAATATCCATTCCATCTCTATTTTGGTTAGACTCTTGTTTTAAAGCTTTTTGTATTCCTATTTTTAGATTATAAAGAATAATATCAGTAGCAAAGAGTTTTTTCTGGTTAATAATTTCATTTAAAATACGAGTTGCTATCATTGACATAAATGCTCCTGGTACTCCGTGTCCGGTACAATCTACTACTGCGAAGAAAATTTGTTCTTGTTTTTTATGAGAATCATAAATTTTATTCAGCCAGTAGAAGTCTCCGGATACGATGTCTTTTGGAAGATATATAATAAAATTGTCGTATAATTTATCAATTTCTTCTGTTTCCGGGAGGATAATATTTTGAATAGTTTGTGCATATCTAATACTTGCTTTAATATTTTCTGTATGCTCAATAATTTCTTCTTTTTGTTGTTCTAATTCTGAGTTCATTTTTTCGAGCATTTCTGCTTGAGTTTGTATTTCTTCTTTTTGTTGGAGGACTTCTGCGAGATATTTATTTTGTGTTTGTCTGGAATTAATAAATGAGTTATAAGTATTTTGTCTTACTACTTCGAATACGTATGTAAATGAAGTTGTACAGAGCCATGCGAGGATAAATTTTTGTTTATAAATATCCGAATAGTTGTGCATAGTAGGTACGGGAAAAATGAAGAAATAAATCAAAATAAAGAATAGTATTAAAGTATAAATCATTCCTATTCTTTTACCTGCGAGGAAGAATACAAATACCGGAAACATAAACGCCCAGAATATTGTCGTCCCTTCGGAGTAACTTCCGTTAATAAAAATAGCTACAATAACAATAAATATAGGAATTATAACAAAATGGAGTACCCGATTGTAATTAAGAGTTTTACAAAAATATATTAGTGTTGTGTTTTCTATGATTATATAACTTATCATAAAAAGTGCATATAAATAATTACCTTTGATGAATGAATTTATGGTAATAAAAATAACTAATATCGTTCCTATGAAAACAAATAGGTTTAGAATTACTGCTTTTCGTATATGTTCTAATTCAAAACTTCCTTCTTGTTTACATGCTAAAAAGTGCCATATTTTATCTTTATTTTTTTTGTTCATAATATTATTATTTTAGTTTTAAAGCAATAACTGTTATATCATCTCTTTGTTCGGCTTCTCCCATCCATTGTTTTAAGCTGTCTAATAAAATAAGTTCTTGCTTTTTGATGTCAAGGTTTGCCGCTTTGTTTAATATTCGTACAAATTCTTTGGAACCGAGTCTTTTACGTGCGACATTGTTTTGGTCTGCATAGCCGTCAGTTGTAAGATACAATATATCACCTGCTTTGAGGGTTAAAGTTTGCATGGTAAATTGAGGGTTAAAGTTTGCATGGTAAATTCTTTTCCTATGTTAATTTTGATTCCACCAATTGATTTTCTATCCGCTTTAAGTTCGTGAATTAATTTATCTTGTTGAGAGAGATAAAACAGTGGTCTTTTAGCACCGGTGAAATATATGTTATAATTTTGTTGCTCTATTTTTTCTATTTTGCAAAAACAGACATCCATTCCGTCTTGATTATCAGTTTGTTCTTGTTTTAATGCGATGCTTATGTCCTCTTGCAATTGCGTCAATATTTTATGAGGTTCGGTGATTTTTCGTTCGTTGACAATTTCATTAATCAATCTGCTTGCTATCATCGACATGAATGCTCCTGGTACTCCATGTCCAGTGCAGTCCACTGCTGCAAATAACGAGGTTTCGTTGTTAAAATTATTTTTAGGATAATGATTAAACCAGTAGAAGTCACCGGAGACGATGTCTTTTGGTCGATAGATAATAAAATTATCAAAGACTTCGTCAATATTTTTTTGTAGTGGCAAAATGGCACTCTGAATAGTTTGTGCGTATCTAATACTCGCTTTAATATTTTCATTATGTTCTTGTAGAAGTTTAGTTTTTATTTCGAGTTCGTCTTTTTGGGTATTAATTTCTTCGTTCTTTTGTAGGATTTCTATTTCATATTCTTTGAGTTTTCTGATGTCGGATTCTACTGCAATAATTTTAACAATTTGGTCGAGTTTATTAGCTATGGGTGTCAGTGTAGTTTGCAACCACAAAGTATTTCCCTCTTTTGTCGTGAATTCGGATTCATAAATTACAGTTTTTTTGTTTTTAATACAATATTCAACCGCTTCGGTGACAGTAGAGTTAGTGCTTGCTGCAAGAATGTTATTTCCAAAAGCTTGCATAAATTCATAGAGAGTATATCCGTACAATCTGACAAATCCTTCATTAGCCCATTCTAAATTTCCGGTGGAGTCCATGATAATGACGGAGTTGTCGGTTTCTCGTGCTACGATAGAGAGTTTTTCTAATTCGCGATTTGTTATTTCTAATTGTTCAGATTGTGCCATAATTTCTTCTTTTTGTTGTTCTAATCGTTGATTCTTAAGACTAATTTCAGCGGTTCGTTCCTTGATAATTTTTTCAAGTCTGATATTAATAGCTTTTAATCTTCTGGAATTAAGAAAGACAATAAGAATAATAATTGCGATGGATAGAATAACATAAAATATGTATGCTAAAATAGTTCGGTACCATGGTGGTTTTACTACAAAAGAAAATTCAGTTATCTCGCTTTCTTGTTCGTAAATATTTTTTGATTTCAAATAAAAAGTATATTCTCCTTCAGTTAAATATGTATATTCTTTAAAATTTAATTCTGTCCAGTGGCTCCATTGTTCATCAAACCCTTGTAGTTTGTAGCTGTATAAATTGTTTGCGGGATCTTCATAGAATGTTGAAATAAAATTAAAGATAATAGAGTTGTATTGGTAATCAATAATAGGTATTTGATTTTCAGGTTGTTCGCAGGTATAATAATTGTTTTTATCATTTTTATCTATATCTTTAATGATAAAATATCCGTTAAAAATAGTAGAGTCTTTGCCGATTCGCACATTTCTAATCAAGGTTTTATAGGGATTGTTAAGTTGCATTTTTATATTAGTATCATACCTAAACAAACCTTTATTAGTGCAGAGCCAGAGGATATTTTGGTTGTCCACAAAAGTATTATAAATAGAATATCCCATTATTTTATATAATCCATCTCGTTTATAGACTAAGTTATTATTTTCGGTGTCAAGATAACCAATTAAAGAAGAAGATGTTAGCACCCATATTTTGTCCTTAATTTTAAATACGGAATTAATTCCGAGTGTATCAAAATCATAACCGAAGAGCTTAGTTTTTAATAATTTATCACCTTCTACAATAAATTCACCTTTAGATGTTGCTATAAAGAATTTATCTTCAAAAGTATTAACATAATTATAGCTGGTTTTTGGTAATCCGTCAAGTGTATCATAGTGATTAATTGCATAGTCAGTGATATTTTTATTATTAAAAGTTATTCTATAAACTCCGGTGTACGCTGATGTAAACCAGATGTCATTTTCATGTGTAAGTATTGTTCTAATAGATGCCTTCACGTCATTAAATATACGAAAAGAGTCTAATTTGAGTCGTCCTTTATAGTTATAATAATTAAAAAGTGCAATTTTTTCGGAAACCCCAAGGAAAATTTTATTTGGAAAAAGAGGTGATTGATGCACTGCAAAACAGTCTTTATAATCAAGTGCTTTGAAGTCAAACTTATCATACATAGTTGTGTCATCAGCTAAATATGCAGCTGTGCTTGATGCCACAAACAGATTAGAGTCAATTATTGTCATGTCCCAGATGCGTTCTATCGTTCCTGTGACATGTTTGATATCTGTGTTATCATTTTTCATTTTAAGCTTGTGATTTTCAATGAAAAAAAGTCCCAGCGAAGTTCCAACGAAAATATAATCTTTATATTTGATAGCCACATATACGGAGCCATCAATTCCATTGTTTTCATCAAATTTAGTAAGCGGATTGTTATAATGTATGTACGCTATTCCCTGTTGTTGTGCGAGCCAGATGTTATTGTCGCGGTCGAGGAAGAAATCCATTACCGCTTCATCTTTTAAACCTCTGTTCTTATTGAAGATATTAGTAATTTTACCTGTTTTATCAAAAAGTAGTAATCCGCCATAAATAGTCCCTATACCATAAGTATTTTGGTTGAGTTTTTTTCCCGAGTAAATTTTATTTTCGGTAATATATTGGTCTATATCTGTTTCAAACTTATCAAATTTAGGTGTAATATTAGGGTCGTCAAAATTGTAATTATGCTGTTTATTATTGTAAAAATCTGCTATATTATATAAAAAACATCCCTTATTTTCTGTGACAATTAAGATATTTTGTTCTTCATGTGGCATAATTATTATGCGTCCAGAGTTGTCAGTTATATTTTCAGTACCTTTTAATAGCGAAGTTTTTCCATTTTGCAAGGCATAAACTCCTCCATTATTTTTTATGGTAAACACCACATCATTAACAGTCCATGCAAAAAGCGAGGCAGCTGTAAAATTAATAATGTTTATGGTATCATTAATATACTGATAAATAATATCTTTTGTAAAAAAATAAACTCCATGAGTAGTGATGCAGAGTTTTCTAACATCCGAGAAATTACGATATTCTTGCGGAATTTTATCTGATAGTTGTTTATAAAAGACTTCTCCTTTGGTATTAACTGCCAGATAACCAAAAGTAGCATTTCCGCCTACATATATGGTAGAATTATCATCTCGTTCCAGAGTTCTGACAATGGAAGTTGTTTCGGTAGAAATAATGTTCCATTGATATCCATCAAACTCTAATACGCCGTTGGTGTTACCAAAATACATAACTCCTCGTGCATCTTGTGTTACTGCCCAGTTCTGATTGTTAGCCCGGTAATCTAACGCAGAAAAATTGGTAATAAAATTAGTCCCCAAGTTACCAACCGACTGGCTATAAAGATATAAAGAAATAAAGATAGCAGACAACGTAATTACAATTTTTTTCATAATAAGTTTGTTAATTGAGAACAAATTTATAAGTATGTGTGATATTATTATCTATTATATTAACAAAATATATTCCCTTAGGGAAATTAATCAAAGGTATCTTTATTAATTTATTGGAATAAATATCTTCTTTATAAACAGTATGTCCTATTAAATCAGTTATTTGTATATGTTTAGTTAAAGTGTTACTTAAATCAATAAATATATAATCTTTTGCCGGATTCGGATATATTGATATTCGGAGTAATGTTATTAATATCAACATATTTTTCTACTGCGAGTTCAAAAATATCAGAAACTTCTTCATTGGATAGGTCAGTTACTGTTACTTTAATATTAATCTTTCCTATATCTTCTTGTTTAGGCATAGCGTTGAAAGTTTTATCCGAATGATTAAAAGTAAGCCAGTTAGGTAGTTGTGAGCCATCATCTAAAGTAACAGTATATGTTAAGAAGTCACCGTATTGTATATCTTCATCATAAAAAGTATCTCCGGCTATATTAAAATTAGTTGTAATATCAGTCAATACAGTCATATCACCTATTTCATATTTAAGCGTTGGGGGATTATTATAATTTACAACGAACATTATTTCTTGCGAAAAAATAGACTCTACATACGTATTGTCTATGGCTTGAATACTTGCAAAATAAGTTCCATCCGGAAGATAATTGATATTGTATTGGTCAATAAATTCCAAATTTCCATTATCAGCTACGAGTCGTTTGCCTGTTAAATTATCTACTGCTGCCGACAAAATATTATCGGTATTGCTACTTGTTCCAAGTCTAAGATTGTAAGTAATTGCATCTTGTATTGTTTGTAAGTCTGTAGATTTGTCCCAAGTGAGTTTAATATTATAGTTATCAAATATATAATCTAAATTTTCGGGTTTCGTAGGAGCAGTATTGACAACGGAATAAACATTTTTAAAGAGTTGACAACGATAGTCTTGATAGTCCCATCTTCAGGTAAATACCATATCTAAGTCTAAGTCGCCGTCTAAGTCAGCAAATTGTAGTTCCGGATATTTAAGTTCTTCCATTTTAAAAGTTGCCTTCTCAAAAACATTATTCCCCCGATTGATATAAAAGCCACCTATCCATTCGTCATAGCTATAAATGCCATTAGCTGCTATATCTAACAGACCATCTTGATTGACGTCAACCCATTTCATATCTCCGTACTGAACTGCGGGAATATCTGCAACTACGTCAGTAAATACATCATTTCCATCGTTTCGGTATATCCTTGATACAGCGGGCAAAAAGTCGGTATCACTTGTATTCACACTTCCGGTGACTAATAAATCCATATCGCCGTCGTTGTCATAATCAGCACAATCTATGCTGCAATATTTTCCGCCAAAAAGCAAAGCAGCTTCAGTGAAGACATAATTATCATTTCGGTAAACCATTGTTGCCGCATAGTTGCTTTCTATACGTCCGGAAACCACAAAGTCTGCATCTCCATCATTATCATAATCGGTACATTTTACTTTGCCGTTTTTCACACCAGCCATAGTGATGTCTTTCACGAATTTAGCATCGCCCAGATTTCTATAAACAATTAGATGTGCAATATCTACTCCGTCAGCGTCATCTCCTCCAGTTATTACTAAATCTAATAGTCCATCTCCATTAAAATCAGCCCAATCAGATGAAGGAACTTCTAATGTCTCAAAATTGTTTTCTGTCAAAGTAAAATTTCCATTTTCATTAGTATATAAAAGAGAAATTTGAACACCAAAAGCTCTTTGTCCTGTGACAAATAAGTCTAAATCAGCATCATTGTCCACGTCAATTAAATTAATAGTTCCAGCACCGATTGGTTCTATACTGTGAGTTAATTTTGTAAATTCAAAGTTAGAATTATTTTGATAGATATTTAAAATAGAGCAATCTCCTGAGTAACCAGACATGACTATGTCTAAATCGCCATCTTTATCTATATCACCAATAGCAGTAGAGCCATAATACATAGTCTCTCCAAGTTCAGATATATCAAAATCAAGTTCCAAACCTTCGCCCAAGAGAGAAATCGCTATTTCTAATTGAGAAATATTTATATACAACGAGTTATTATAATTGTTTTGTTTCACCGGCATAAACACTATTTCAATTTCCTGCAAACCTTGGAAAGGAATTGTAAACTCGTCTATATAATTTATCCATTCTAAATCGCCCTTCTTCCGAATAAAATATCCTTCCGGCGCTACAATATCTTGAATAATTAATTCTTCTTGCGAAATATTTTTAACTATAATATTTTTAATTTCCGAATAATTATTTACGTGCAACTCTCCAAAGTCAAGTAGATAATTACTAATTTCTACTGTTGATGGCACCGAATTAGCAACCATTGGAAGCTCCAATAATTGTCCATTATTAAGGTTTAATTTTACAATAAAATTGTATTCAGCCAGAACTTCTGGAATAAATTTCAAATATACAGTCTGTTGATTATTAGCATCTATAATTATATTGCTTAGCTCATTTAAGTAATTTTGTCCGTCTAAACTCATAACAAAAGGTAAGTCAGATTGCGAAAAAGTAATATTTTCTACCGTAGCACTGTTTGTACCTGCATTAACTATATCAAAAGTTAATTCTTCTGTGTAGTTAATAAAAATATCATTAAATTCTAACAAATTAGGGTCTGTTGTTACGTGAATATTAAGCGGATAGTCCATATTTTCATCGGCGCCAAGATAAGTAAATTCTAAGTCGCGAAGTTGTTTGTCTATATCAGAAGGAACAGAAACAATATATTTACTTGCAAAAATAAAATTTCCTAACATGGCATCACTCAAATGCAAATCACCTATAGCAGGATTTACAAAATTAGGATTATAAATTCTTGAATATTTATCTTTTCCTGTAGTTTCACTCCATTCTTCTAAAGAAGTGAACTCAAAAAAACCTGTAGTCGGTCCCCAACGACACTCAAAAGCATTTTCCGAATCACTACAATAGTACATATTATCATCAAAATTAAGTTCTGGACTCGCAATTTCTGCGGTTGTTATCCAAAAAATAATTTGAGCAATATCCGTACTTTCACTAATTAAGTTATTAACGATGATATTATTTTTAAAGTTAATTGTACCAAGTGTACCTGTTGTGTACAAGGCAGTTGTCTCTTTCAAAGTATTTCCTTGCAAAAGAACAGTATTATGATATATGTCATTAGTAACTGCATAATCTGTAGTACCGGAGGCATCAACTCGGATAGCAGATATTTTGTCATTATCATTTAAAATAGAAATAAAATTATTAGCAACAACTCCTCCAGACCTGTTGTGTCGTATGCAGTAAATGGTATTATTAGTGAGCAAAGGGTCAATTTTAAGTCCCCATATCTTATTATTAGTGAAATTAATATTTTCTATTTTAGCACTAAAGAAATTAGAATAAAGTCCATAAATCAAATCGTTAGGTGCAAAATAATCATCCGTAAAATAAATATTACAATTATCCACCGTCACATTATTAGAACCATATCTGGAATATACGCCATATTTGCTAAAATTAACAACATTACAATTTTTAATAGTAATATTGTTAGAATAAGTAATGTAATAACCTGATTCCACCTTAATATCAGTAGTATAATTTTCATTATTTACATCTATTCCATCAAAAGTTATGTACGCCGAACTTTGAATAAAAATAGCACCGTCTCCTGTTGCCACTTCTACGGTTGGAACTATTTTAGGATTGGCGCCGTCTCCATATTTTACAAAAGTAACATCTGCTTCTTTTGTAGCCACGAACTCTAAAATAGGCACTTCTTCATTAAAAATTTGTCCAGATTTTACATTAAAAACAATGGGGGAGCTGTTGTTTGTGAGAGCATTTAAAAAAGTAATAGCATCCGTAAAATCCTTAAAATTAGAATTTCCTGTCGGATAATCTTTATCAATAGTAAAATATTGCTGCGAAAAGGTAATTTCTGAATAGAACAACAAAAAAAAGAACAATATTTTACTTAGTATAATTTTTTTTTTCATAAAAATAAAAATTTAGGGTTAGAAAATATCTTGCAATGTAAAAAAATAAAACAAAAAAAAATAAAAATATGTATTTTTTTTATATAAGAGAAAATATATTTTTGCTTGCGCTGAATAATCAACTACTTTTATCTTCAATAAACCCGAACAAACTATGGCTTAATTTTTGTTTATTTTGAAGAACACGAGAAATAAAACTGCAAAAAAAAATTCACTATGAAAACAATTATTTTAATTTTAATTAGTACATTTATCTATATATCAACTTATTCTCAAACCGAAGAGGATAAATATTATTTAGCCGAAGAAAGTTTATATGACGAAAATTTTGAATTTGCATTGAAGCTCTATCAAGAAATGTTAGTGAAGTCTCCTAACGATTATGAAATAAATTTTAAAATAGGTTTTTGCTATCTAAATATTCATAATCAAAAAGATAAAGCACTTCCATATCTTGAAAAAGCATTGGAAAAATATTCTAAGAAATTAAAAAAAATTATTACTCCCGTAGAAATTTATTACTACATGGCACGTGCCTATCACCTGACCGAAGACTATGAAAAAGTATTAGAATATTTGCAAAAATCCAGTGAACTCGTAGACGATTATAAAACTCCGCAAGCAATACCAATTATCCAACACGAAATAACCATGTGTAAAAATGCTATCCTATATTCACAAAATCCACAAGATGTTAATATAGAAAATATTAATACTAATATAAATTCAATATACAACGAAATTTCCCCAGTACTTTTTGATAACTACACACAAATGTTATTTGCAAGTGATTACGACAACGACCCAAACGATGAAATTTATTTTTATAACAAAAATATCTATAAAAGCAAAAAATCTAAAACATGGAAGATATTCACTTTTGTAGAAGAATTTATAAACATAGACAATAATAAATATATTTGCGACATCTCAAAAGATGGTAAATATTTGATAATAAACATTGAAGACAAATTATATATCTCTAAAATAGAAGAAAAAACTTTTGGAACTACACAAATAATAAACGAAGAAATTAACTCCAAACAAAGCGAATTTTCCGCATGCTTTGCTTTTGAAGATAATGCCATAATATTTTCAAGCAACAGAAAAAAAGGTTACGGCGGAAAAGATTTGTACATATCTACAAAAAACAATAATGGTGCTTGGTCTAAACCTATAAACATGGGCGATAAAATAAATAGCAAATTAGATGAAGATTGTCCTTACTTCTCTCATAATAAAACATTATATTTCAGCAGTAACGGTGAAAAAAGTATGGGCGGATATGATATAGTTTATACTAAATTAACTCCAGACAGCACATGGGAAGAAATAATAAATATGGGATATCCAACAAACTCGGTAGAAGAAGATATGTATTTCTCTATCAACAGAGATGCAAATACAGGTTATTACGCTTCCAATCGCACCGGTACATTTGGAAAATTTGACATTCTTAAAATACAATTAAAACCACAAAAGAATAATAATTTTGTTATAGAAGGAAATTTTGTAACCGAAAATAACAAATCTATTAATGTATATGACGGAAACACGACAAAATTTGTTAGACAAGAAAACATAAACACCAATAAATATTTTCTAAATTTAGAAAAAAATATTAATTATGTAGTCTGTTATAAATCAGAAAATTACTATCCTATTATCAAAAATTTTAGTATTGAAACTACCGAAAACGACTCTATTTTTTATCACCCAACATTAATTCCAACCTCTCAAACAACAAACTATAACTTAGAAATTGTTAATAATAAATTAAACAATTTAAGTAACATCACGCTACAAGAAATAAAAAAGATTAATAATAAAAACGTATCTTTTGAAATTTATTACAATCCCAACAATTATGAACTCTCCCAACAAATTAGTACAGAATTAGTAGAATCTTCTTTTGAGCATACGAATATAAAATTAATATCCGACCCCAAATATTTAGATAATATTAATATCAAAATAAGTTCTCCTTCTATAAACGAAGAAATGTCAAAAAACACATCTTCAATAGAAACTTATACTATTCAAATAGGAGCATTTGTATTGCCGGTCTCAAACAAAAATTTCAAAAATGTGAACAACGTAACAATATTTAAAGGTAACGACAAAATATCGCGCGTAACATACGGCGAATACAAAACAGTAACCGAAGCAGAAAAAGAACTCCATAAACTTATTAATCTCGGATATAAACAAGCTTTCACTCGTCCATTAAGTTTTTATAACAATAAATAAGATATATCATGAAAAATTATTTTAGAAATTATCCCTTAACTATAGATGTGTTAATATATGAATTAGAGGCAACAAAAAATCTAAGTAACATCGGAGGACAAGTTTTTTTCTTAGGCACAGTTAGACAAGATAAAATAGAAGACAAAAAAGTTAATTCTATAATTTATACAGCTTATGAAGAAATGGCAAACATAGAATTTGATAAGATAGAAAAGTTTATCACAAATAAATACTTAGATATCAAAAAAATAGCCATAATTCATAGTCTTGGAGAAGTAAAAATTAGCGAAAATTCATTGTTTATATTCCTTGCAGGTGAACATCGCAAAGACATACTAAATGCCTTACCCGAAATTATTGACTTATTGAAATCTAATGTACCAATATGGAAGAAAGAAATAGCAGATTAAAAAGTCATATAGACAAACCAATTACATTGTGCAGAACATAAATCTTACCAGGCAGACATTTGACTATACCTGCAAACTCTAAATTTAATAGTATAGACGAAATCTTACTCATCGGCATATTCGACTGAATACATATAGAATCAATTGAAAGCTCTTTGGTTTCTTTCAAGATTTTACAAATAACCATTTCTTCATCCGTTAAACTATTAAAAAGTGCTGGTTGTACTGAATTAGACTTGAGATTAGTCATCTGCCAGCCCAATATATATTCCAAGTCTCTGTAATTTTCAATTAAAGCAGCTTTATTGGTCTTTATTAGTTTATTACAGCCAACCGAATATTTATCACTAATTCTACCAGGGAAGGCAAATACATCTTTATTATAAGAATTAGCTATATCAGCTGTAATCAAAGCTCCACCTCTCTCGGCAGATTCAACAACTATTGTAGCATCAGAAATGGCTGCGATAATACGATTTCTTCTCACAAAATTCTGCTTATCTATTCTGCTTTTGTTCATAAATTCAGTAACTAACCCACCTTGTTTTATTATTTTATCAGCAAAATACTTATGTGACGCAGGATAAATAGTATCCAATCCGTGTCCCAAAACGGCTATAGTTTTCAAATCATTTTTAAGTGCAGCTTTGTGCGCAGTTATATCTATACCGTATGCTAATCCACTCACTATTATAGGATTGTGTCCTGCATCTTTTAAGTCTGCAATTAATTTCTCACAATTATCGCGTCCCTCAAAAGTAGAGCTTCTCGTACCAACAATACTTAAGATCTTATTATGATTAAAATTGACGTCACCATTCAAATACAAAACTATTGGTGAATCTTCTATATTTTTCAACCTATCGGGATATTCTCTATCTAAATAAAAAAAAATCTTTATTCCCTCTTTTTTACAGTGTTCTATTTCCTTTTCTGCTCTATCAAAATTTTTGAATCCAGAGATTTCATTAGCCAAATAATTTCCTACTCCGGGGATCTTCATCAACTTGGCTTTCGATTCCTTAAATATTCCCTCTGGACTGCCGACATAGGCAACTAATTTTTTGGCATTCACACACCCTATTCCGTTAATTAAGGAAACAGCAATTTGATATTTTAAATTTTCTTGATTCATCGTCAATATTC
This sequence comes from Draconibacterium orientale, assembly GCA_020719345.1. GTDB lineage: Bacteria > Bacteroidota > Bacteroidia > Bacteroidales > DYQJ01 > DYQJ01. The sequence continues at coordinate 13,632 of DYQJ01000085.1, forward strand.
AAAAATTATATAAT
>DYQJ01000086.1 GCA_020719345.1 Draconibacterium orientale
TATCCTACAAGGATCCTGCGGCAGAGACCGCAGGGAAATCGCTGCGCGGGATTATTCCTTGTATTGCAAGATATTATAGTGTGTGCTAAGTTATCAACATGTCATATTTATATATTATATAATCTATTATATAATATATAAGTAGTTAATAGTTTTGAAAGGAGAGCAGAGGAAGCAATGTGCGCCTGACGAGATTTGAACTCGTATACTCGGCGGAGCATTAGTTTTGGAGACTAACATGTCTACCAATTCCATCACAGGCGCAACCCTAATTTAGTATTGCTTCCCCTGCCCTCTCTTCAAAAAAGAGAGGGATACAAATTAAAAATTTGTATCACAAGTCAATATTGTTGAAAATAAGCTTTTCTTTGCCGAGGAGCTTATTTTCTTTTTATTGTTTCCATTTCAGTTGTTTTTGGATGTTTTGTTACAAATTTTTTTGTAACAAACCTTCCTGTCACTGAACTTCTACCAATTTCTATTTTTTTCATTGTATGAACAAAATAACTTATTTAATCCTCTTATAATCTTCCTTTCGGCTGTCACATACGATTAATTATGTAACGGGATACTGTAGATTTAAACATACTTTACAGCTTCTAGCCCAAGTTTATTCAATTATTTTCCTTTAATTCTATAACAAATATCTTTCCGTTTGGTGAGTCAATTTCCTTTGGTTCATATCGTCCAGCTAATTTTTTTGTTTCAATATCGAATTTTATTAAAAAAGCCCTTGCATTAATATAAGCACCGCCTTGGTTAGGGGCTAGTTTAATTTTTAACATCCCCTCTTCTGCTTCCGTTAGGAGTTTAAGTCCAATGGCCACATTAGTTCTATCAAAAAATAATTTAACACCAATAACATTTTGTATATCATATTTCTTCGCAAAACCAGCGCTAATATTCAGCCCCCCGCCGTTGCCCAAAGTTATCCTAGGTATTATTCTACCTCCAATAGACCTATACTCTTCAAAATTAAATTTGTTTTCCATAGACTATATATTATCACTCCATCAGTTTAATGCAATACTAATTTCTTTACATACTTTATTTTCTTTTGCACACTTTATACACTTTTTATCCACCTCTTAGCTTCTTAGTTTACCTTTTTTACCGCGTGGCTTTAAATATACATATTTTGCAGATAGTATACTAGCTTCTCAGCTATATACACACGGGCAAACTTGAGGTCATATAGCACTTAGAAGATTATTTTTTGTATTTGTCAATGGGGCTAATATGTTTGTATTAAAGCATTTGGGTGGGTTATTTCATTAAGATAACTATCGTTTTGTTATATTGATTGGTATAATCTGGGTTATGGAAAACAAAACACCAATGGAGTTTTATGAAGAAGAAGCAGAGAGATTACAACGTGGTAAGGAAAGGAAGGGAAATAAATTTGATAGCGTCACTCTTGTTTTGGTACCAGGAACAATTGCACTATTTGTGCCTTTAGTATTTGATATGGTAAAAGGGGGATTCATTAATTGTTTATGGTTGATGAGTACTTCGTTATTTTTTCTAATAATGTCAGTCGTTTTGATTGTACTGAATTATTTTATTGTTGATTTTGATTTTAATATAAGATTTAACAAACTGGGACAATTTAAACAGCAAATTTCAAAAAATATCTCCTCTCTTCGCTACGATCCTGAAAATATTTGTAGAAAAATGGTTTTTCCAATTAATTTAATTACTTTTATTTCTTGGTTGGTCGGTGTTATATTTATGTTAGTGTTTTTTTATTACAATATTAATTTAATTAATGATATGTCTAAAAACCAACAAGAAGAAAAATTTAGCAAGTCCTATGCTAACACAGCAAATAGTTATAGTACCTCCACCGATAACTCAACATCCACTAGTACTCCTTCTGAAAGACCTAAGCAAGAAGAGTCAAAAGAAACGAAAAAGTAAGCCTTTTGGTTCGTAGAAAAAAGTAGCCAAAACAATCTGAATTAGGTTCTCTGTAAATCTATGTAGAATCGGCTATTTTGGTTATATGAAAAACTAGGTAAAAACAGGTGGTGTGGTTCAAGGAAGAACAGGGAATAAACGGTGTGTTAGGTTATGGGTAAATATGGGTAAAAATAGACCTAATAATTTATTCTATTTAGTAGGCACTGTTACTATTTTATAGTATTATTACTGCAATGTTAAAGGATTTCCTAGGTAAAATTTCAGCAGAGAAAATAATAGAAACAACTACAAGTATATTAATAGGACTGCTCTTCGCTTTTTTTGTTTGGTTACTAAAGATATCTTATGAAAAAAGGAGAGATGTTATTATGTTAACCGCTGAAGTTGAGATGGTGTGTGTGCATAATCATAAAATTTTGGCAGAGTATCTTTACTTAATAGATTTATGGACAGAAGCACTTTCTCAGAAGAAACCTTATGTGACTAGTTTTAGTTCTTTTAAAGGGGTGGATAAACCAATTGTAATTTTGGGTAGGGATTTTGTTAATAATTTTTTACCCACAAGTCTAATCCTAGATTCTTTAGAAGATGACGTGAAATTTTTATACAAACAGTATAGCGAAGCTGTAGCAATTTTTTTGGGAAAAGTCGATAAAAATAAAGAATGGGATGATTTTTGCATTAACTCACTGAAAACACTTACACCCTTTAAGGCAAAGATTAAAGAAATAGAAGATGATTTAATTAAGATCATTGGTCATATACAGCTTGTTAATGAACAAAAAAGGAAGTCTATATTTTTATTGTTAGATATGTTGCACAAAAATATTTTACCAAGAATTACAGAAAACGTGTTGAATAAAAGGAAGAATGAAATACGAAAAGAGTTAGAAGACAAAAGGAACTAAAAAATACTATCATAAATAGGGTTAAGAAAACCCAAGAATATAATCTATCGGATAACCAAATAAAACCTTAGCTCAAGGCATTTAGAAGGTAAATACACAGTATTTACTCAGAGTTCTAATCTTCTTTTTCTGTTTCAGTAACGATTCCTCTTTCTCTCATCATATCTATAAGACGAGATGCACTCGCATATCCTAAATTAAATTTTCTTTGTATATATGAAGTCGAAACTTTTTTGTTTTTTAATACATCTTCGACAACTCTTTTGTACAACTCATTATCATCTAAAGTTGTTTCATTGCTTAATTCTCCCCTAGTAAGAATTTTGTAGACTTTATAAGTTAGTAAGAGTATTGAGACCAATAAACAAATTACTATTATAAAGAAACTATTATTTAGTGTAATCATATTTTTAATATTTTAAACCTTTTTGTAGAATACAATTTCTAGCATATGTTTCTGCTGAGTCTTTTGGAAAGTCTGCGAAAGTGTTTATACACGACTTTCTCATTTGTTCTGGTCTGTATGAGTACCAATAGAAACAAAATGCACCGATAACTATTAAGATTATTCCCCATATTTCGATTTTATTTAATTTTTCCATATGTTTATTTTGAAGCTAATATAAAGACGACTATTACTGCTACTAAAAATACTAGGAGAGCTATTGTTCCACCGTTTTTAACGTTTGCTAAGATTTTTGCACCAGCTTGCGGATTAACTTCTTTTGATAGATTCATAAGAATGGAAGCTATAAAAGCTCCAATGATTCCACCCACAATCCCACCCATTTTTATAGAAGCTAATATTATAAAAAGACTGATTACTATCATTACTCCCCCACTAAATTTCCTAACTATATTTACGTTTTTCTCTTCCATATTTTTTATTAGTTATTAAATTAATAATGATTATTTATAAGTACCATAATGTTTTAAATCAACCTGAGTTATTCACTTTTTTTCTAAGATAGTTATTTGGAAAATATTTTTTACCCAATAGCCAAAGGTAGATGTCTATTTCTCTTAATGTGAATTCTCTTAGATTATAAAAATCTCTAAATTTTAAAATTGTTTCTTTAAAAAATTTGTAGTTTTTGAGTTCTTTTATGGGATAATCAATAAATTTGCCATTGTACTTGTTAAAGTGTGATAGGGTTTTCTCTACATAAGAATCGTAGATTGGGTAATGTTCCGGGCGATGATGATTACAGTATTTTGTTGCGAATGAATATAAATTCCGTTCTTTTCTTTTTGTTGTGTTAATTTTCGCTATTAAATTAACAACTTCTAGATCACCCTTCTCTAGTTTTTCATCAATATTTAGTTTTTTAATATTTTCGCTGACTTCAAAAAACCAACGACTTGCCCCAGCACTGTACATAACGTCTAGTGTACACACCTTTGTGAGAACCTCTTCTAATTTCAAGTTTTTGGGGTATGTTTGTAAAAATAGATTATTCAGGCAATCCTCTGATAAAAAATACCTCTCATCTTTCTTCCAAGATTTTAAATAAAGTCTGATTTGTTTGCTGCTTGGTTTTGGTATATTTTTCATACAAAAAGCCCGCTACTAGGAGGCCTTGCGACCCTACTAAAGTTTCCTCTAGCAACGTACAGCACGCCCTAATAACGGGTTCTTTATGCTGTACGATTTAGACCATACCTTATGAAATCCATAAGGGTTAGGTCATCCTTGCAATATTCAATTGTAGTAATATCATATCAGTAGTAGTAGAAAATACAAAGTTTATCAGTTTTTAGTTTTTCTTTGTATATGTAATAAAAAACTAAAAACTGATAATTAAGCTCAACAAATCTATGAGAAAGAACAAAAAACCTTTCAGTACTAAAGAATATTTTTCAAAGAGTACTAAGAAAATCAAGTTTGATTCCGATTGGGAAAGTATTATTAGTGTGATCAAAAATGAAAAAAGATATATTAATAATTTAATTTATAATATAGAAGACACGTTGGAGGAAGAAAATTTATTTGGCTCAGGGTTGGTATCATCTATAGAGATTAGTTTAGGAAATGATCATAGCCAAGAAGAACCTGACTCAGAATGTTTGGCCGCAATACAATATATTAAAGTCGATTTTTTGAAATTTCTTGAACATTATAAGATTGTTAGAAAACTTAATATAGAAAATAAAGAGGGATGGGGAAAAGAAGGAGAAGGACCCTTTTTCAATATTTCTGCCAATTTTATTGTTGATATTCCAAATCTTTTCAGAAAGAGAGCGTTAGAAGTAGCTAAGATTTACTCCTACAGAACTAAAGAAAAAAGTGATAAAAAAGACAAAATCACACTGGATTCGGAATCTTTAAATTGGAGAAATGAAAAGATTATTTTATTACGCAATAGGTATATGATAATGGAACAATTCTATAATAATGCAGAGATTCACAAAGGAGATAAAATACAACAAAAAGGTAAACCCATTGACCTTAAAAGTTTTGTGGAAGATCATTCATACGATACATATGATGCTGTTAAAGATGCTTTAAAAAAGATAAGAAGTCAGTTAAAAAAATTTCCAGCTTCTATCGTAAATCGAGGGAAACATCGTTACTTAATGATTATCAGATATCCCTAAAAGAGGGAGTTTTTGAGAGCGTCATGTTTCTTAAAATCATTAATTAAAGCCTAATCCACAAAAAGACTCAAAAAGCCCAATTTTCAGGGCTTTTTTGTTGCCCTAAAATGCGGGGATGGAAGAGGATCAAAAAGAAAATAATATTATTAACAAACAGGCGATCATTGACGATGCATCTCAAAGATTGGCTGAAATCCTTATTGCCATAATTGAAAGTTCAAATAAAGAATCTACCGAGATTTTAGAAAGTGAACCGAAAATTTTTAATAATAATTTAAACTTATGACAAAAGAAGAACTAAAAAGTGTATTGATAGAGGTTAGAGAAGATAGAAGTGTTGGTTTTTTAACAACGGGTGAAATTCTTAAAAAAGAATATGGTGAAGATGTGTGGACTGTAAAAGATTTAATACCTGAGTGTTCGATTACTGCCCTGTCGGGTACGCCTGGAAGTTTTAAGACTTGGTTAACTATTGAGATAGCTAGATGTATATCTAGTGGTGACAAATTCCTCAATAAATTTGAAGTTGCTAGAGGCACTGTTTTATTTATAGACAAAGAGAATCATCAAAAGCATATACAAAAAAGATTAAAACAGTTGGGTTTCTCAGATGATCATAATGTTATTTATCTAACTGACGATATCTTTGTAGATAAGGAGGAGGATTTTAAGAAAGTTCTAAGAGCTGTAAATAAATTTAAACCGAAATTAGTTGTGTTTGATTCTTTGGTTAGGATTCATCAGGGAGATGAAAACACATCAAAAGATATAGCAAAAGTCATGGGTAAATTTAGGGTTATTACTCAGAAAGGGGCTAGTGTTCTTTTTATTCACCATCATAGAAAAGAATCATCAAAGGCAAAAAAATCTCCAAATAGTTTAAGAGGATCATCAGATATATTAGCGGGGTTAGATTCCCTTTTGTTTGTTGAGAAAAGCTCAGATGAAGACTTATTAACTATAGAACAAGCTAAGGCTAGGACACAAGAAATAATAGAACCATTTAGTGTGCTAATAGAAAAGAATAAAGAAAGTGGAGGGATTAAGTTTTCCTATAACGGTGAGTATGACCCAACTAAAACAGTGAGAGATGAAGTTGGGAAAGAAATTATAGAATTATTAAAAGAAAAAACAGAGATGAGCAGAGCCGATATAATTGAGATTTTTTCTGACGAGTATAGTCAAAATACTATCGACATGGTGCTTAAAGAATTAGTCCCAAATATTCTTAATAAGACGTCTGGTCCAAAGAATAAATTTACTTTTTCACTTAAAAAATAAAAAGTTAGTTTTTGTGGAGCAAATAACTAAGGTTGTCCTCTCCCCCATTTGGAACTTACAATAAAGATTATTAGAAACTATTAAATTAAAATTATGGAAAATAAAGTTACAGTAATTTACTGTAGGGTTAGTACAGAGGAACAAGCTAAGGAAGGACTGTCCGTTGAATCGCAAACACTTACTTGTAAAAGAGTTGCAGAGGAAGAGGGGTATTCAATTTTAGAAGTTATAAAAGACGAAGGAAAAAGTGGGAAGGATTTAAACAGAGAGGGTATAAAAAGAATAATTAGACTTATTGCTGAAAAGAAAATAAATGCTGTTTATACTGTAAATACAGATAGAATTTCTAGAAATGTTAAAGACCACATTTATCTCACAGACCTTTTTAGAAAAGAAAAAGTTATATTAAGGGCTCTTAGTCAGCCGATTATGGACGGCTCCGCTACCTCTATTACAATGGATGTGGTAATGGCTGGTTTTAACCAATATCACAGACTCGTCACCTCAGAAAAAGTTAAAGCAACAATGTATGAAAAAGCCAGAGCCGGATATTATCCTAGCTTAGCTCCTGTGGGTTATAAAAATATTTCAAATCCAAATGCTATGGAGAGGTTTGCTAGGAAGATTATTGTCGTTGATGAGAAGGATGCCTATTTTGTTAAAGAAGCTTTTAGGTTATACGCTACGGGTGAGTACAATGTTATTGATGTTGGAGACATACTTTATGAAAAAGGTTTCAGAACAAGAAATGGAGAAAAGGTGTTTCACTCAAAATTGTATGAAATGCTGAAAAGTACTTTTTATGTAGGAGAGATACATTGGGGGGAGGTGAATCTTAAGGAAGGCAAGCATGAAGCCATAATAGATAGAGATGTTTTTGAAAGAGTGCAAAGAATACTTGCCTCTAACAACAAGCATTGTTGTCGAAAGAGAAAGTATAATTGGTTGCTTAGTGGTTTCATAAGATGTTATAAGCATGCCTGTAGATATACTGCAGAGTGGCACCTAGGCAAAAAGATTGCTTACTATCATTGTACAAAGAATGGTTGCGGAAAATGTACCGAACAGGTGAAATTGGAAAATATGGTGGCTGAAAAATTTAAAGACTTAGAATTCAGCCAAGATTTTATAGATTTGGTGATTAGTAAAGTAAAAAATGTCTATTATGAGAGAAGAGAAAATTACGAAAGCAAAAGGCAAAGTTTATTAAATCAAAAGACTGCTTTTGAAGCAAAACTAAGAGTGGCAGAAAATAAACTATTGTCAGGGGTATTGGGCGACAAAGAATTTAAAAGAATAAGAGAAGAAAATTCATTAGAATTGGAAAAGATAGATAAAAGAATGTTTGAGATACAAAAAAGTAAGGAAACTAATGTTGATATTGCAAAGGAAGTTATAGGACTAACGAAAAACATTTATGAAACATATCAAAAAGCCTCACCCCAACTTAAGAGATTGCTTTTAGGCTTCTTTTGGGAAAAGTTTGAAGTTGCTGATGGACTTATAATAAGTTCCGTTCCCTCTACCCTTTTCGCTGAACTTATAACACTTCAGAAGGCATATCAAAAAAATCAGAACACCAATAAAATCAATGTTTCCAACGGACTTATAAGTTCTTACGATTGGTGCGCCCGGTAGGAATCGAACCTACGACCATCTCCTTAAAAGGGAGCTGCTCTACCGACTGAGCTACGGGCGCATTGCACTAATAAAAATGCTAACAAAATATAACAAGAAATTATTAAAAAGTCCAATTTTAATACCTTGATTTATATTAATTTGAGAGTACTCTTAGGTTTAGAAAAAGGAGGTTGTTTATGATTCACTTTAAAGAAGTAGTCCCTTTTGTTTTTCACGAGTGTGTCGAGGGTAAACATGAAGAGTGCCCAGCGCATATAAAGCCAGATGGTAATAAATTGGGCTCTCATTGTACCTGTGGATGTCATGTTATGATTTCAAGAGAAATTCCAGAATTGGTTCCTAAAGAAAAAGTTTCTCAAGCCGGATCTAAGACATGGAGAATTCAGGAGGACAAATGAGTAAAGAAATAACATACGGTGTTTGTATCAAAATATTTCCTGAGCGTGCTCGTGGTGAACATAGTAAGTGCCCAGGGCAACACAATGCTCCACCGGGTCACTATGGAGGATCAAGGTGTACCTGTTCTTGTCATGTTGATAAAAGGCCAGAGATTGTTTTTAAAAAACCAATCGATCATAATAGCGGATAGAATTCGCTTAACCCTGTGCACAGACGGGGTTTTTATATTTCTATAATTCCAAAATAAATTTTTCTAGTGCAACAAAGAAATCTGTATTTCCTCTGTGAGCTTCGTGATACATTGATACGAGTTTTTCTGCAAGTCGTTCCAACTCCCCCTCTTTATTATAGTTTCTAGAATATTCTTTTGCTTTTTGAAATGGGTATGGCTTCATTCCCGCTTCATCTGCACTCTTACTTTTCTTGGCTAGCAACATACTTTTTATTTGCCAGAAAAATATTCCATGTACTTCTTCTGCTGGTACTTGTTCTGCTAATGCGTCTTGATATAAAACCCAAAGGCTTTTTTTGTTTCTCTCGCCTAATGCATTTGGGAATTCAAAGAAATCTATCTTCTCCCCTTTTAATGCAAGTTCTTCTTTTTTATTTAATTTCTTTTCTGGTTTTACAAATTCTTCTACCTTCTCGGCCACCTTTTCTATCTTTGTAAGTCCCACTTTATCCATCTTACTTTCGGCGAATATAAAAAAGTTTTCAGATTTTGCTAAATCTTTTATGTTTTTTAATATTAATTCTTTATTGTTCTTGTTTTCAAAAGTTTTATAGAAATATACAAGGTATTTATTATAGAAAAGCGCTTGTGTTCCCACGAGCTCGTCTATTCTTTCTTGAGAGAGTTCCTCGGCACCTATTTTTATAAGTGTCGCATCAGAATGTTTTTTAAGGGAAGAATCTAGGGCTGAATTGGCCTTTTTGCTAGCTTTTTCTGTATCTGTGCCGTAGTAGAAATAAATCATATGAATTAGTATTTAGTATAAGTATACAGTATTTAGTATCGGAAAATTAAATAACATTTAATTTAGAAGAATTAAGGCGCTTCCGACTATTGCAGCTGTTTCCGCACGTAATACTGGATTACCCAGAGAAACAGATTTTATTTTTTTTGTCTTAAAATATTCCCTTTCTTTTTCACTCCATCCCCCTTCTGGACCTATGACGAGACCAATTTTCCCTTCTGTCATTGCGAGCGAAGCGCGGCAATCCAGAGATGGTTTGCTTCGGTCCCCTCGCAAAGACAAAGAGGAAATAGATTCTCCATCAAAATCTAATGCATAAAATTCTCCGTCAAAGTTTTCTATGGCTTTTTCTAATTGTAATGGCTCAAATATTTTTGGTACTGTAGTTCTGAAAGATTGTTCACTGGCTTCTTTGGAAATTTTTACTAATCTTTCTGTATTTAAATCTTTTTTCTCACTTCTTTCTGAAATTAAAGGATGAAAAGCAAAAGCGCCTATTTCCGTGCACTTTTGTACTATAAGTTCGAAATTATCTTTCTTGATTATCGATTGGAATACATGGAGCTCTGTTTTTGATGTGTTTTTATTTTCTATTTCTCTATCAATCACAAGTACCGCTTCTTTTTTGGAAAGAATTTTAAATGAAGCTTCAAAATCTGATCCCCTGCCATTAAAAAGAATCACTTTATCCCCTGCAGAAAGTCTAAATACCTTTCCCCATTGGTTTAAAAGCTCAGAATCTTCTACTCGGATTTCTTTTCCGACTTGTAATTGCTCACTTATATAAAATCTATGTAAACGCATAAAATTAGTATTTGGTATAAGTATATAGTATTTAGTATAAGTAGAAAAGAAATTCCTCATGTAGCAAATAAGAACGCGACCGCGTTCTTATTTGCTACACCAGTTTCTGGTTGGTTTGTAAAAATATAATTTTAGGTGTATATTTTGTTTATTACTAGCTAAATATATAAATATTATGAACTTAATACCAACAGTTATAGAAAAAAGTCAGTATGGGGAGAGAGCTTTTGATATTTATTCGAGGCTTCTTAAAGAGAATATCATTTTCTTAGGTGGAGTAATAGATGATGAAACAGCAAATATTGTAATTGCTCAGCTTTTATTTCTACAATTTGAGAACCCAAAGAAAGATATTCAGCTTTATATTAATTCCCCTGGTGGTTCTGTTACAGCAGCTCTTGCTATCTTAGACACAATGAATCATGTGAAGAATGATGTCTCAACTCTTTGTGTGGGGCTCGCGGCTTCAGCAGCAGCTCTCTTGCTTTCTGCAGGAAAGAAAGGAAAAAGATTTGCATTACCAAATTCTGAAATAATGATTCACCAACCTATGGGTGGTGCACAAGGTCAGGCTTCTGATATTGAAATAACAGCAAGACAAATATTGAAACTAAAGAGTAAATTGAACAAAATGATGGCGGATCATACAGGTAAGACTCTTGCTCAAATAGAGAAAGATGCAGATAGAGATTATTATATGTCGTCTGAAGAAGCGAAGAAATATGGAGTGATTGATAAGGTGATTTAGGAGAGAGATTTAAGATTTAGGATTCATGATTTAAGAATAAATACAAAAAGGCGGTTTTGCTTGCCCTAACGGTGAAACGGGTAAACAAAACCGCCTTTTTGTATACTTTATTTATTCCAAGGTAATTTCCACTTCGATTTTTTTGCAGGTTTTTTTTGAGTTTGCTCTTCTGTTTTTAATTCAATCTCTTCTTCTTTAACTCCAGCTATCTTGGATGCTGGTCCATCCCTTCTTTTCTTTTCTTGATCATTGAAAAAATTTTCTATTATATTCCAATCTTCCTTAGATAAATCTTGTGTTCTGTAGGCTCCTAGAAACATCTCCCGACTCAAATTTATTTTATATTCTTTGTCTGGGTTTTTTGACCACTCTTTTATTGTTTGGATGTCTTTTTCTGCAGCCTCAAGACGCATTTTTTCTAAAGCTTCTCCAACCTCTTTATTCCCATATACTCTAACAGATCTATATGTTGATTCATCCCATTCCCCATTTTCTATAAATTCTTTTGCTCTAGTTAATAACTGTTCATCGGCAATTTCTCTTTTTAGTTTGTTTATCTTATTTCTTGTTTGCTCAGCTTGAGCTTTAGGATCAGATCTATAACTAACACTCTCTCTGATATGTTTTTCTCTCGCTTCCTTGTATTCGTTTGTTTGTTGGACTTTTTCTAACAAATCAGAAGCAAGCTCTCTTCCTTCTGGTCCAAGGTTTCTTGCGTTTTCTAATTCATTTGCGAAATTTTTTCTGTTAAAGTTTTCCATGTTTCTTTTTTTGTAATTAGTAATTTATAAATAGGTAATTTATATCTTTTTGCAACTGTTCTTATTTTACTCTCTCTCTTGCAAGCAAGGTCGCTTAATAAAAATTAAGAGCATCTTCTTTGTGGTTATCAACAATTAACAATTTGCTAATTCAGTAGCAAATTGTTAATATTGTCATTATATGATTATTTTTCAACGTACAATCGAGAGTAAAATTAAGGCAAACTTGTTTAAAGGCAGAGCCATTTTGCTTTTTGGACCTCGTCAGGTTGGCAAGACAACACTTTCAAAAAAGATAGTTTCAGACTATGGCGATAACGGGGGTTATTTTAATTGTGAGCTTGCCATGGTCAGAAAACACTTTTTTATTGGTAAACCAGAACTTTTGAAAGAATTGGTCGGAGATAAAAAAATAGTAGTTTTTGATGAGGCTCAAACAATAGAAGATATTGGTTCAATATTAAAATCTTTTATAGATACTTATCCTGAGGTTCAGATTATAGCGACCGGCTCGTCGTCTTTCGATTTAGCAAATAAAATTAATGAGCCGTTAACTGGTAGGTCTTTCGAATACACACTATTCCCTCTTTCTATTGAGGAAATTGGTTTAACTAAAAATATTACAAGAGAAGATTTGTTGGGATTTTTAAGATTAGGAACATATCCTGCGGTTGTTGCTGAATCAGATTTGAATACGAAAGAGGAAATTTTAAAAAATCTTTCTACAAATTATTTATATAAGGATATTTTTTTATTTGAATCAATAAAAAATCCTACAATATTTGAAAATTTATTAAAGATCTTGTCTTTACAGGTTGGTTCAATTGTTTCCCTCAACGAATTGTCTGAAACCCTTGGTGTTCATAGAGCAACCGTGGATAAATATATGCGTTTACTCGAGCAGTCTTTTGTTATTAAGAGAATAAATACTTTTGTGAATAATCCGCGTACTGAAGTAAAGAAAGCTTTCAAAGTTTATTTTCTAGATTCTGGTATACGTAATGCTGTTATTGATGATGTTTCTGCTGTTGAGGGGCGTAATGATAAAGGTGCTATTTTTGAAAACTTTTTTTATACCGAACTTCGCAAACAACTTTCCGCTGATGTTTTTCAAAAACAAATTAAATTTTGGAGGATGAGAACTGGCATAGAAATAGATTTTGTGACCCAAAGGGGAGAGGAGTTAGAGGCTTATGAATGTAAATGGCAAAAAGAAAATGTTCCTTTCAAGGAGTTTTTAAGAAAATATCCAAAGGCTAAGACAAAAGTCGTAAGTTTGTCTGATTTTATAACTGATACAGCAAATTTAGACCAATAACTAGACCTATTTTAGACTAATTTTTTCAAAACCAGCCATATATCACATGGCTGGTTTTGAATTTTCAGATTTTTGTATGTAAAAAGTTGAGTAAAACCCCAATCTGCTAATTGTATCATTATGATACAATTAGGACCTTAAAATGATACAATTAAGAAAAATTTTGTATTCCTATATTCTCGTCTGCGCGGGGATGACAGAAAAATTGAGAGTAGTAGACAAATCTTTTTAAATACTATATTATAATTATGTTACTAATTTTAAATT
>DYQJ01000087.1 GCA_020719345.1 Draconibacterium orientale
TTATATGCCTTATATGGTTCAAAAAATTTATCACTTAAAAATTTACACTACCAAACTTTTCCAAAATATTTATCCTTTGGAAAAGTTGTATAACAATAAAAAATAGTAACTATTTAGCACCTAAATTTATTGATAATCAAATCTTTGCGAAACTCTGCGTTTTTAACTTTGCGAAACTTTGCGAGAAAAAATATTGATATTCAATATATTAATCGGTGCTAAATAGTTACAAAAAATAATAGAATTTAGTTTTGCTTTTGTCTGCCTACTCGCTAACTTCCATGAATTTAGAATATTTTTCTTTATCTGTAGTCGGTTCAGTAAAACGTGCGTCAAACTTAGCTTGTTGACGTATCAAATAAAAAAAGTCCTCTAATTTTTCAATAACCTTTTCGTTTTGAAAATTTGTAATCTGATTGATAAGATTATACTTTCTTTGCTCAATACTTATAGAGTTGTCCATGACTTGATGATTTTAAGATTATTTTTGTACAAATTTAATTAAAAATATGAACAAAGTCAATAAAAAAGGGAATAATTTTACATTATTCTTTTAATAATTTCGCAATAATATCATCTACGCTAATATTTTCGGCTACGGCTTTGTAATTTCGCACAATTCGGTGTCTGAGAATAGAAAAAGCAACGGTTCTGATGTCTTCTATGTCGGGAGAATATTTGCAGGTAATGGCAGCATGTGCTTTCGCTCCGATGACAAGATATTGTGAAGCTCTTGGTCCTGCGCCCCAGCTAAGATATTGAGTAGCATAGTTGTGAGCATATTTAGTTCCCGGTCGGGTCAGCGTGACCAGCTTTACTGCATATTTGAGGACATTGTCGTTAATAGGAATTTTACGTATAAGTTCTTGAAAATAAAGTATTTCTTCGGCAGAGATGATATTAGATACTTTAACTATTTTATTGGTAGTAGTATTTTTTACTATATCAACCTCTTCGTCAAAGCTTGGATAGTCGAGCCAGAGGTTAAACATAAATCTATCTAATTGTGCTTCCGGTAACGGATAAGTTCCTTCTTGTTCTATCGGGTTTTGTGTGGCGAGAACGAAGAACGGATTGTCTAATTTATAACGAGTTCCGGCTGCGGTGACCGCTTTTTCTTGCATCGCTTCTAAGAGTGCGGACTGCGTTTTTGGTGGAGTTCTGTTTATTTCGTCTGCCAGAATAATATTGGCAAAAATAGGACCTTGTATAAATTTGAACTTTCTATTTTCATCTAATATTTCTGTTCCTATTATATCTGATGGCATCAGGTCGGGGGTGAATTGTATTCGTTTGTATTTTAGTCCTAATACTTCAGATATCGTATTTATTAACAGGGTTTTAGCCAGTCCGGGGACTCCTATCAACAAACAGTGTCCTCCGCTAAAAATTCCTATCAACAACTCTTTGATAACGTCTTCTTGTCCGTAGATAACTTTTTTTATCTCGTTCTTAAAATCTACAAATTTTTGTTGTAGCGCCTTAACTGCTTCTACTTCATCTTTATATAATTGCATTTTATTTATTTATTAGTTTACGTTTTTTATTTTAACCATCCGTTGTATTTATAAGGACAAGCTTTATACTCGTCTGATATATTGATATATACTAATCGTTGTTTGTTGCGAATCCATTTGTCTATTGCAGTATTTTGTTTATCTTGCAGCGCCAAAGCACGTATTTCTTCATAATCTTGTTCTAAATTAGCAACATGCGGTTCGCTTTTAGATTTTAGCTTGTAAATTTCGTAACAAATCTTGCCTGTCTCGTCCATGATTTCATTGGGTTTAGATATCTCGTTAGGTTTCATTTTATCTAAGACGACTCGTATTCGCGGGTCAATTTTTTCTATGTCAAATTTGGTATCTCCCGAATAAGGATTTATAACTTTTCCTTCACTTTTATACGTATCTTTATCTTCGGAAAAAAAGAGGGCAGCATTTTCAAATGTGATGGAGTCAACAAGAAGGAGACTTTTAATGCTGTCTAGACGGTTTCGTGCTTCTATCTTTGCGGCGACAGATACTTTAGGACTGATTAATATATGTTTACAGTTAATTTTCTCGCCTCGTCTTTCAACATTTTTAATGATATGCAATCCGAATTGGGTTTCGATGACCTCCGAGACTTCGTCTTTTTCCAATAAAAATGCAGTTGCAGCAAATTCGGGGTCAAGTTCACCTCGTCCCATGAAACCTAATTCTCCACCTTTGGTCGCCGAGTAAGAGTCCTCAGAGTACATAATAGCGATGGTTTCAAATTTTTTTGTGCCATCTTCTATTTTTTTGCGAAATTCCTCTATTTTATCATAAGCAATTTGACGTTCTTCTTCAGAAATAACAGGATAAATTCGTATTTTTTGATATTCTATTTTAGTATCTATTAGTGGCAAACTATCTTTATTTATAGTAAGATAGAAATCGCGAACCTCTGCTGGAGTAATAGTGATGCCTTCGGTAATGGTATATTGCATCTGTTGGGACAACAGCTGGTCTTCTACTATGTCATAGAACATATTTTTTATCTCGAAAATAGACTTATTATAGTAATTTTCAAGGTTTTCTTGTGACCCCATTTGTTCTATGAACGTTTCTAATCGCATGCTTAATTGTGCTTCTATTTCTTTTTCACTAACTTCTATGCTGTCAAGCATGGCTTGATTTAAAAGCAGCTTTTGAAATAACAAATCTTCAAAGATGTCGCAGCGAATGTTCTCTACTAATTCGCCTCTTTGTCGTGCCTGTAGAAGTTGAATTTCTACATCTGACTTAAGAACTACTTTACTACCTACGGTGGCTATCACGCGGTCTATTATCTCGGTGTCTTGAGAAAATAAACTATGTAAGGATAAAAATAACATGTAAAATACGAGCAAACTTATTTTTTTCATACGTTTTTGTTATAAAAATATTTCCAAAAGTATAGAAATTTATTGATAAAACAAAAAAAAAAATTACTTTTATAAATTAAAATCGCGAAAAATTTGTTTTTATCAAAATCATTTCATACATTTGTGAAATATTAAAATAAAAAATAAAAAGGATAATGTTATGAAAATCAATTTCAAAGTATTAGGTACCGGCTGTGCGAAATGCAAAAATTTGGAAAAATTCGTTTTAGAGTTCGTGCGTGAAAATAATTTAGATGCTGAGGTAGAAAAAGTAGAAGACCTCGCCGAGATAATGAGTTACCATATAGTAAGTACGCCTGCATTGGTAATAAATTCAAAAGTCGCTTTCACAGGAAGAATACCTTCTAAAGCAGAAATTAAAAATTATATAGACCAAAATATTCTCAAAACAGTATAAATTTTAGTTGTATTATTACATAACTAAAAGGTGCCAAGTTTTCAACTGGTACGTTTATTTTAACTATTTTTTTGAAATAATATTTTCCTGCTTGTTTTATGTAGATATTTTATTTAGCAACGTAGTTGCGTTATCTTTGTAACGATTTGTCAAACAACTATGTAGTGTGGAGGTTACCTATTTTCTACAAAGATAACGCAACTACGTTGCTAAATAGTTACCACAATTCTATGTACTATAGTGGAAGGATGAGGTGACGCTATTTTAAATTTCTACAAAGATGTCGTGGCTAACGCCACTAAAAAAAAATGTTCATAAAACTTACAGGAAAATAAAATTCATTTTTACAACAAAATAAACGTACCAGTTTTCAACTTTGGCAAGTTGCCATTTATAGTATAAATAATAAGAAGTCATTATTACTTCTGTTAAGAAGATAACGAAAAATATATGGAAAAAAATATAGAAGAAGAAAAAAAAGCACTCAACGAGAAGAAAAATAACTACACAGACGAACATGTAAAATTTTCAAATTTTGCTAAGGCACTCAGTCATCCTGTTCGCATATATATTTTGGAGAAGCTTTCAAAATTAAATTCTTGTTGTTACAGCGGAGATATAGCGGAAGAGTTGAATATCAATCGTTCAGCATTGTCTTTGCATTTGAAAGAATTAAAATTCTCCGGACTGATACAAGGTCACACCGAGTCTCCGTACATAAAATATTGTATAAATCGCGAGAATTGGGAATTAGCAAAGCAATATTTTTTAAAATTGTTTACAGATAACATCTAATAAATATCACATGAAAAATTCAGGTAAAATATTTAGTTTGTTGATAATCATCGTTTTTTTGGTTGCTTGTTCAGGTGGTCAACAAAAATCTAATTCGGAATCGGATAAGACAACCGCTATTCCCGAATCAAAGTTGCAAATAGTTTATTTTCATAATCAAAAGCGATGCGTGACATGTAATGCAGTAGAGGAAAATGCAAAGCTATTGATAGAAGAAAATTACAAAATACAGATAGCAGATGGCACGATGAGTTTTACTTCACTCAATATAGAAGACGAGACGAATCAAAAAATAATAGAAAAGTATTTAGTCAGTTATTCTACTTTATTGATTATCAATAAATTTACAGGCGAAGAAGTTGTGGAGGATTTAACAGACATGGCATTCCAATATGCAAGAAATGAGCCGGATAAATTTAAGGAACTATTAAAAACGGAAATAGATAAAAATTTAAAATAAATACATAATAATATGAGAAAAAAAGTTTTAGTTACAGTTTTTGTGCTGTTTTTTAGTATTTTGTCGTATTCGCAAGCCAAAATAGAAGTCTTGTATTTTAAAGCCGATTTAACATGTTGTAAGGCAGCGGCGTGCAACACATTAGAAGGAGACATAAAAGCTATGGTAGAAGAAAATTATAAATCTTCCGAAGTAGTTTTTAAGGAAGTAAAAATATCGGATGCCGCCAATGCAGAATTAGTAAAAACTTATGATGCAAAATCGCAAACCGTAGTGATAGTAAAATACAAGAAGAGCAAGGTTCAAAAATCGGAGAATATTTCGCAAGAGGTTAAGCAATACGCTTTTGATAAAAATAAAGATGCCTTCAAAAAAACACTTCTCGCCAAAATTGACGGTATAATTTAATAAAATAGCAAAGTTTTTTTCTTTCATTCCTCTCATTCCTTTGTGGTAATTTTTTTTTACCACAGAGAAATGAGTTATTTAGATGTTCATTAAAATAATTTATCGCTTTTTGGTGTTCTCCGATAGCCAAAAGACTAATAGCTATTCTTGCTCTTACATCATTAATCATTGATTTGGCATTTCTCATTCCTTCGCCACACTCACCATTCGCGATTTCTTCTATTGGTCGGGTTAATAATTTCTCCCATATTTTGATTGCCTCGTCGTCTTTTTGGTGCATGTACAGATGCAAGGCGTGGTCTGTCATTACTAACGGACAATCGGGTTCCAGTTCAAATGCTTTTGTTGATAATTCTAAGGCGCGGTCATAATTTTTCATCTCATAAAAAACTTCACTTAATTGTGTGAGGAGCCAGTGGTCGTCTGTTTTTTTTTCTAATTCGGTCTCTAATAGTTGCTTCGTCTCTGCCCATTTTTCTTCCTTAATACAAGTGTTCACTAAAGCACTGACATCTACGAAAGTATGTAAATTGTTATTTTTCATCGGTTTCTTTTTTATTTGGATTGGATTTTTTCTTATATTTTTTGTTTTTTTCTTGATTAATAAAAAGAAAAAAGTTGCTTTTTTTTGCATACTTTTCCACAAAAATCATTGAAAAACCTCTTTCATTAGTAAAATTTAAAAAATAACTTCGGAATTTACAATTTATAACTACTTGATATTCAAGTAAAAGCCAAATTATAATTCTTAATTTATAATTTATAATTTACTTACTTTCATTCCTTTGTGGTAATTTTTTTTCTTAGTCAAAATAAAAATCGTCAACCCCATAAATTGAGCCGTCTAAATTTTTATCCGGCTGCCAAGTCCGAACATGAATTAATGGTTTCTCGGCATCGCGCAAATCTATTAACAAAAATAAATAACCTTTGTCCGAGTAATTGGTAGAAGTGTAATTCTGTGATAATTGAATACCATAAACATTTTCTAATTTCCCTTGTTTTACATTCGTATTTTCAAAAGTAACGTTGATATACTGATTATTACTAAAACTGCGGTCTAAACGATTCAAATATTCGGTCTTTGTTAATTTATTGTATTGGATATTATTTTTCATACTAACCTGATTATTATCTTTGACTTCAGCTGTTTTTAACATGTGACCTACTATTATCAACGCATTTTCACTAAAAATAGAATTTATATAATCTAAACGTTTCAAATTAAAGGCAGTTTGATAATTCTCCATAAATTCAAGTATCTGATATTTAGAATACAGTGACCACTCGGTGTTCATTATATCTTCTTCGGCTTTGTCACTCATCGCAAAAGCCAACGAACTGATTTTGCCATCTTTATTGAAAGAAAAATTTACATCTTCTATCATTATTTCCTTTCCAAAAGTAAACTGCATACTTACAGAACGAAAAGTAGCAAAATTTTGCATCTCCACATAATCAAACTCTTGATTGAAATTCAACACTTTTGCACTTCCATATTTTGCCAAATTAATAAACATTTCATAACCATCGTCAGTGAATTTATCTTTTACAGACTCATAATTTTTATTTGTAATAGACTCGCAAACAGTTTTTACTATATCGGCGGCATCCGTTGAAGATATAAAACTCTTGGTCTCGGTGGGTTTAAGCGGCTTTTTATTTGTTGTCTGCTCCGATTCTATTTTTACTTCTTGCTCCGTTACTTTCTGAAAATCGGGCAAAACAGGAGTAGTAATTACTTCAGATTTTATGTTTTTTACGGAAATAATTATTTCTGACTCGCTAAAAATCAGTGGCTAGACACTGCTAATTAGTTGATTATAAATATTGTCATCTTGTTCGGTGGTAAACATATATTCTATTCTACATTTCAATTTATCTATAATATTAGCATCGGCGCCAAAAAGCTCTATCAAACCATTTCCATTTTTCGCACTCACAGGAGACGAATACGAATTACCATTCCAATATTTATAAGTTATGTTTTGAACTTTTTGCGAATTATAATTGATTGATAAATAATAATTTGAATTAGTAGTAGAAATATTTTCCACCAAAGTGACGGTGATTTCTAATTTATTAAAAATAGATTTTATCTTTTCGTTTAACGCATTTTTCAAGACCACGTCGCCGCTGCCAAAGTTGTAACGCAAAGTAGAACAGTCGGGATGACTTTGTAAAATAATCATTGCGCGATAGTAATTTCGCAAAGCATCGGAGATACGCAAATCGGCTTCGGCTATCGCTCCGAGCTGCAAATAGTCACGAATCAATATCTCGCGCTGGTCAAAAATATACGATAACATATCTTTGGCGATATATTTTATTATTACACAATTGCCCGGCTCATCGGTTACTACTTTACTTTGTAATTTCTCACTTATTGAGTTACTATAACTCTCTATTATTTTTTTGCTAAATTCTAATAGCTCTAAGCTCTTGGGTTTTACGCTTGAAAATTTTGCTTGAGTGTTCGCCGATATTTTGCTCATCAAATTTTCTAAACTCACTTTTTCTGCTCCTTCGTAATATGTAGAAATGCCTTCTGCCCATAAAAAGTTATCATTTTTTATATCAACAGTTTTGTCGGCTTTATCAAAAATTGCACTTGCATCGTTCAAAGATATTTTTGTTGCAATTTTATTGACATCATAAATATACGTTTTTATGCTGCCGTATTTTATATTTAGAAATTCTTGTCCCAGATTGTTGGTATTTACATTGTAATATGCTTCTAAATAATATTTTGGCTTCATCTTTTGTAAAAGTGTTTGCCAATAAAGCGGATCTTCGGGGTGGATAGCCAGATTTTCTAACTCTGCCATGCCCACGTGAGAATATTCATCTTTCACAAAAAAGATAACATTTTTATTGTCTGTATTTTGCAACTGCAATTCGGAAGCTATCTCTTGCGAGATGATATTACTTAAATCGTCAATTTGTTTGGTTTCATTAAGTATCGGGAGAATCATTATTTTGGTCTCGCTTTTTATGGTCTTCACAAACTCAGAAAACTCTTTTTTGTTGTTTTCCACAAAAACTTTCGCAACCAATTCGGGAGTCTTATATTGCGAAAAAACATTTACCACTATAAACATTATTACTGTAACTAAAAGTGCTTGTTTCATATATATCTTTTTTTATCAGAATTTTCAGGATTTTCAGAATTATTCAGAATTTTTAGGATTATTCATTTGTCAAAGTTTTTTCGTTAGTATAATTTTCTAAAACAGGCAACGCCCCGTAAAAACCGGCAAGATATTGTTTTGCAAAATCGGCATCATTTCTAATTCCTTTCAAATCTGCCAACGAATAAATGCGAGTAGCATCATCATTGTTTTTTTCGGCAAAATAAAATTGGTCTCTTCGCATAATAGCAGGAGATAACAAGTTGGTATCGTGAGTTGTAAACAATAATTGAGAATTGTTTTTATTAATCTTTGGATTGTTAAACAACGCTACAAGTTTTATTAAAAGTGAAGGATGAAAATTGCTATCTATTTCGTCAATAATAGTTAAACTATTAATTGGAATATTAAATGCTCGGTAAATTAGTGCGGCTATTTCAAATATTTTCTTTGTCCCGGCAGATTCATTTCTTTCTAAATTAAGTTCAATTTTTGCTGTTTCTTTATTTTTATGTACAAAAGTTTTTTCCAGATAAACTTCATTTAGCGAGATTTGATTTTTTAAAGAATTTTTATCTCGTTTTAAGACAATTTTATCATATTTTAAATTAAATGCTGAAAGCAGTTCTAAAAACTCTTTTTCTTTTTTTTCGTATAGCAATAAAGCCAAAAGATTCCAATTAAAATTATCAAATTTTGAAATATTAGAAATAGTTTTATTTGTAACGAAACTTTTAATAAAAAAACTATCGCCTTCGTTATCAAAAGCAGCCGAATGTGTTAAAAATAAAGTATGTGCGTAGTTTAAGGTCGGAATTTTTTCTTCATTGGGTAGGTTATTTTTATTTACGTCTAAACCTTTTCTTGTAAAAAGTTCAACCATATCTTTTCCTTGACTGGCAAACAACCATTCGTTTGTAATTATTTCATTACTATAACTTTCGGCGGGATTAGTATTTTGTTTTGTATTTTGTTTTACTGTAAAGCCGTACCTATATTTTTTATTATTTACAAAAAGAACTATTTGAAAAAAAGACTCTGTTTCCAACGTATTTTCTTGATATAAAAATGGCTCGCAAAGTAAATTAAGATTAGAAACCGAGCTTGCTTCGTTTCTAATTGATTGCAAAAAATATTCTAAAGCCATAATAATGTTGCTTTTGCCACTCGCATTTGCCCCATAAATTCCAACAGTCTTCAAAAGTTTGGTATTTCCAAGTTCTGAAATATTATTAAAATCTACTTCCGAAAATTCTTCTGAACTTTTCAAGCCGGTAGCAACAAAACTTATCGTTTGAAGCGAATTGATAGAACGAAAATTTTTAACACTAAATTCTACTATCATTTTTTTGAATTTTTATTTATTGTGCAAATATAAAAAAAATATTTATTTATTTCAAAAGAAGCAATATTATTTTCTTGTATTATCATTTAAGTATTCAACTAATTCATAAACAGTTGTTACCGGATTTTGTAAATGATAAGATAAATCAATTTTTTCGCCATGTAATTTTTTTGCTCTTTTAATTGCCTCAGTTTGGCTTGCTCTGGTATCATTTTGCAACTTTTCGTAAATTTTAAAGCTAAACTTCCATTTTTTGCCTTCTTTTTCATAATTTATATTCCAAAGATGACTGAGCTTTTCGTAATAAAATGTTCTATGGTTTTCACAATCAGTATAATAATAATGTAAATAAAACCATAGCTCAAACGCATCATTTGAATACGCCACTTTATAACCCAAATTTTTTGCGCTTGCAATTGCATTATTAAAATCAGAAATACAATTTTCTACATCACCTTTGATGTCTAAATCAAAGACACACCAAACCGCATCATAATTCTCTTTTGCTTGAATACACTTGGTGTCTTCTACTAATTTTAATTTGCTTTCACCTAACCCGATAACTTCTACTGTTAAAGTTAAAACCTCAAATGCTTTAAAATATAAAGGTTCACTATTCTCCCCTTCACAAACAATTAAAATTGTTTTATTCAAATCTACTGTTTCTATTTTATATTCTGATGTCTTGGATTTTTTTGCCCAAGGTTTCTGGCTATCAGTCTTTTTAGTATATGTTGATTTCTTAGGCATCTTTTTCTGGTTTAAAAAGTTTACTGAAATTGCCTAAAAATGGAATAGCGCCGTATTTACCTTGTATGTAATCTTTTTGAAAAGATGCACTATTTCTTGCCCCTTTAAATTGAACCAGCGAATATAAATGACTCTCGCCATATTTATCTTTCTCCACAAAATCAATTTGGTCACGTCTTAATAAATCGCAGGACAATAAATTAGTATCATGGGTAATAAAGATTAATTGACCTTTTATATTTTCCTTAGAATTAAATAATTCAACTATCTTTTTGGAAATTAACGGATGGAATCTTGCATCAAATTCGTCAATTATCAATGTTTTACCATTTGTTAGCGCATCAATAATGAATGAACTTAGCTCAAACATTTTTTTTGTCCCTGCCGATTGACTATCTTCAAAAAGCATTTGAAGTTCACCGATTTTTTCTCTTGTAGAATTATATTTGTTATGGGTAGATATTAATAAGTCAACGTCTTGAAGTTTTTTGTAATCCGTTAATAAGATTTCGGGGACTGCTCTTTTTAAATAATCTTCTGTCAATTTAACTGTTCCGATTGAATTAATACCGGTATCGGCTATTTTTAAAAATTCTATTATCTTGATTTTCTTCTCTTCATTATTTAGTTCTTCGCCCGCATATAATAATTGTTTATCTTCTAAGCCACTCAAAACTGTTATAGACGTTATTTCATTTATAATTTGCCTGGATAATTCACCCTTCAAAAATGCTACCGTGGATAAAAATAACGAATTATTTCTAAAAACATCTAAAGCAACCAACTTAGATCCTTCAGAATAATGCTTTTTACTTATTTCAATTATTTTATCATTTTCTCTAATAAAATACGGAACTTCTCTTTCGTTAGGGATTCCAAATAACCATTCACTTGTTATTATCTTATTTGTTGATTCTAAACCATATCTATATTGAGTATTTTCAATATCAAAGATGAGTTGAAAAAAAGTAGGTTTGTTGTCAGTGTCTTCAGATAAAAGAAATTGAATTACTTGATGAAACAATATTGTCTCATCTTTTACAGAATAGTTTATTAGATTTATGAAAGCTATCAAAGCTCTGATAATATTACTTTTGCCACTCGCATTTGCCCCATAAATTGCTTTACTTTTCAAAAGTGTTTGATTATTATTTATAGCAATAGTATTGTTGTCTGAATGCTCACTTATTTTAGAGGCAGTCAAATTCAATGATTGAATTTCTTTGAAAGACCTGAAATTTCCAAAACTAAATTCTTTAATCATATTTTTAAATTTAAATTTTGATTTTATTTTGCAAATTTAGATATTAACTATTATAATTCCAAATGTTAATATAGATATTTGCAAAAAAAAACTTTTTTCCTCAATTTTCATAATTTTCGTGTACTTTCGTGAATTTCGTGGCAAAAAAATATTTTTTCGTGAATTTTCGTGATTTTCGTGGCAAAAAATATTATTTTTGCACAATAATAATAACTTTAATTTATATGCTTATGAGAAAGATACTTGTTTTAATATTAATGTTTTGGTTCAATGCTAATTGGCTCGCCGCAGACGAGTTTTATGTTGTTTCGTTTCGCCACGACGACAAAGACGTAACCGCAAGAATAAGCTCTAAAAAAGATAAAAACAACCAAAATTGTGCTTTAATAAAAGTACAAACCGACATTACCGGATTGTATTTTGATTGTAATCAAGGGTTTGCAACAGACATAGAATGTGACGGAAAAGGTGAATACCGACTTTATGTCTCGCCCGGCGAAAGACAAATTAAAATTAAAAAAGAAGGATTTATTCCGCTTAGTTATACTATTGATATAGTTATTAGAGAGTTAGATACTTACATTATGACCGTAACACGCAAAGGAACAACGCCGCCAGATGATGACGTGAAAACCGATTTTGTCAAAATTTATTCTACTCCCGATGTCGCAGATGTTTACCTAAACGGTGAACTAAAAGGTACAACTCCTTACGAAGCAATTGTAACTGAGGGAACTTACGCTTATTTGATTCGTAAAAGTATGTACTACGACGCAGAAGGTATGATTCGTGTGAAAGCCAGAGAAACAAAAGAAGTGAACGCAGTTTTACTCCCCAAATTTGGAAACTTTAAAATCTCTTCCACGCCAACAGAAGCCGATATTACTATTAACGGAGCGCCAACAGGTAAGAAAACACCTTTTACTTTTGAATTTTACGAAGCAGGGACATACAATATTTCGCTTTCTAAATATATGTACCAAACTACTAAACAACCTTTTACGCTTGTCGAAGGAAAAACTGAAAATATTAATATTACCATGCTACAAGATTACGCAGGTATTACTATTGCCACAACCCCCGAAACAGGTGCCGCTATTACACTTGACAACAAAGATATTAACAAAAAAACACTTTACACTATTCTGCAGTTAGAAAGCGGAACGCACACTGTAAGAGTTACAATGCCTTTGTATAAACCTGTAGAAAAAACTTTTACCGTAACTGCCGGAAAAAGCGAAACCATTACTTTAACTATGTTACCTACTTTTGCCAATATTACTATTAACGCAAACCCAAAAGCAGATATTTATGTTGACGGAACTAACTATGCAAACTCTACTTACACTACCAAACTGAACGAAGGAATACACAAAATAGAAATTAAAAAAGATAAATACACCGAGCAAACAGCAAACATAACCGTAGTAGCAGGCGAGCCAAAAACTTATACATATACTCTTTTGCCAAAACAAGGAAATATAGCAGTTACAACAATTCCCACAAAAGCAGAGGTTTACCTAAATGGTGAAAAAAAAGGTACAAGCCCAATAATGCTTTACGATGTGCTGATAGGTGAACACACCGTAGAAGCAAAACTAACAGGATACACAACCGCAACGAAAAAAGTAAGCGTTACCGAAAAAAACACTGCCGAAGCAAAACTAATTCTTGAAAACGGACTTTCTGTTACCATAGAAACAACACCCGCAAATGCCGACATTTACATAGATAATACTTATTTAGGAAAAGCCCCGCAAACAACAAGTTTAACTTTTGGCACACATACTGTAAAACTAACGGGAATAGACAAATACAAAGACACCGAACACACATTAGAAATAAAAGCAAGCGGTACAACTAAATATAATTTAGCACTTAACCCGCTTGTAACTATTAATTTACCCGAAATGGTAAAAATTACTGGAGGAAAATTTACGATGGGAAGTACTGACGGTGAAAGTGACGAAACAACCCACAGCGTAGAGTTAAGCGACTTTTACATGGGCAAATACGAAGTTACAAACGCACAATTTGCCGAGTTTATTTTAGATTACGGAAAAAGCACTACTAAAAGCACAAGCG
>DYQJ01000326.1 GCA_020719345.1 Draconibacterium orientale
CGTTCAGAAACTCGGCAAATTGTATGTTTGTAACTTCGTATTTACCGATGTAGTAATTGCTTAGCGTAACGCTGTGAGTTGGTTTTTCGTCACTGTATCCGTCTCCGCTACCCATAGTAAATTTTCCGCCTGTTATTTTAATCATTTCTGGGAGGTTAGTAACTTTAGGTTTTTCTTCTTTTTTTGTTGCAGTTACGTTAGTAGTTTTGTTTGCTGTAATAGTAATGGTTTCAGTCCAGGTGTCTGCTTTTAGTGTATATGTACCTTTTTCGAGGTTGCTGATTGTGTTATTTCCTGTAGTAAGAGTTATGGAATAAATATCATCAATATAAAGTTTAGCAGTTATATTAGTAGAATTAATAATAAGCGTACCTGTAGTAATTGGTTTTTCTTCTACTATATCTGCGGTAATATAAGTTGTTTGTCCGGCGATAATCATTATTTTTTCTGCCCATTCTGTGGGTGTGCTTGCTATTCTAACGGCGTGTACTCCGGTAGTAAGGTCGCTAAACGTTTCGGTTGCTCCTGTGCTAATAGTTTTTCGGTATATATTATCAATATACAATTTTCCGGCTGCATCTATAGAAGTAACTTGTAAATTACCTGTTGTCGTTGGTGAGTCAATGAAATAAAAAGGTTCCGTTAATTGTGTCCATTCTTGCGGGTTTTGTTCTTTGTCCTTATTTTTTACTTCTTTACGAGTGTTCATAAATACGTCTTCTATTCGTTGAGAGATAAGAAGTTGTTTAGCGAGTTCTTCTGTAAATAGTCCGTTATTCCCCGTTCCGTCTGATGCTGTTTTCCCGGGTGCTGTTGCGAAAGCGATGAAAGTTCCGGATGGTGCGGCCATTTCAGTTAGTCCTCTTGTTCCGCCTCTATTTTCGGAGAGGAATGGGTTGTTTCTGCATGCGTCGAGGATTATAATATTTACGTTGTCTGGGTAATATTGGATTACGTCCACAATATCGTCAATTTTGACGCTACTAATTATGACGTTCTCTTTAGTGTCGTTCTTGGCATTTATAGGGATGAGAAAATTTACGCCGTCAAATTCCATTCCGTGTCCTGCATAATAAAACAGTACTACATCTGCGTCTTTGAATTTAAGTTTGAAATTATCAAATGCCTCTATCATGCTTGTTTTAGTTGTGTTTGTAAGCTTCGTAACTTCAAAATCTAAGGATTTTAAAGTTTTCTCCATCAGGTTTGCGTCATTAACAGGGTTCTTGAGTTCTCCTCCGTTCTTATATTCGGAGTTTCCAATTACAAGTGCTATACGTTTTTGTTGCGCCAGAATAGTAGTCGCACAAAATAGCATCAAAACTATTAGTACATTTTTCATAAACATAAAATTAAAGTTACAAAATTAGCTGCAAAGATAAAAAAAAAGAGTATATAAAACCACTGCTGGCGTGAAAAAAAAATGCAGGAAATAGTTACAACCCTGCCAGCGTGAAAAAAACGCTGGCAGGGTTCTGTTATTAGCGGTATTTATATAAATTCAGCCAATCAATTAGCGGAATTTATATAAATTCCGCTAATTGATTAAGAATAATTATTATATTTGCAAAAAAATATATTTTTATGCAATACATAAACAGATACATAGAAGATAATATTAAAAAAGCACTGATAAGCAATAAAGTAGTTGTAGTGCTTGGTGCAAGGCGAACAGGAAAAACCGAAATATTGAAAAGAATAATTAAAGTGGAACAAGAAAAAAAAATGGTATTAAATGGCGATGATATAAATTCACACAATTTGTTTATTCCTGTTTCTATTGAAAATTATAAAATTAATTTCGGTACCACAAAATTACTTGTCATTGATGAGGCACAAAAAATAAATGAAATAGGAAACAAACTCAAGCTGTTGGTAGATAACATAGAAGGGATAAAAATTTTGGTAACGGGTTCGTCGGCATTTGATATTTATAGTAAAATAGGCGAGCCACTTACGGGTAGAAAAACCACATTCCATTTATACCCATTTTCGCAATTAGAATACAACAATTACGAAGATATTTTGGCGACCAAAAGCAGTTTACCGAGTCGTTTGGTATTAGGAAATTATCCTGAATTAATACATCTTCCCTCAAAAGAAGAAAAACACGACTATCTTTACGAACTTGCCAACTCGTATTTATTGAAAGACATATTAGAATTTGAAGGAATACGAAATGCCGATAAAATAAGAAATTTGCTACGCTTAATTGCCTATCAAATAGGACAAGAAGTTTCGTTGAGCGAACTTGCACAAAATTTGGAAATACATAAAGATACTGTTGCTCGTTACTTGGATTTACTTTCCAAAACTTTTGTAATTTTCAAAATTGAAGGTTTTAGCAAAAATTTACGAAAAGAAATTACTAAAATGAGTCGTTGGTATTTTTACGACAATGGTATAAGAAACGTAATAATAAACAATTTAATAGATTTTGATTTACGTAATGACCAAGGACAATTATGGGAGAATTATTTGATTTCAGAACGCATTAAATTTCAGTCATATACAAAGTATCGTTCAACTAATTATTTTTGGCGTACTTACGACAAACAAGAGATAGATTGGATAGAAGAAAAAGACGGAAATTTAAGTGCTTACGAAATAAAACTAAATGAAAAAAAGAAATTCAAAGCCCCTTCGGCGTGGACACAAACCTATCCGCAAGCAAGCTACCAAGTAATAACTCCGAATAATTATTTGCAATGGATAACTTAAAATATGTAACGCTGGCAGGGTTTTTTCACGCTGGCAGGGTTTTGTTATTAGCGGAATTAATATAAATTCCGCTAATTGATTAAATATAATTTAGGTTCTTGCAAGATTTTGCAATATACAGTAATCAAATTTTATTATTTTTAAAATTACTATACTAAAAAAATAAAATATTTTTTGTAT
>DYQJ01000327.1 GCA_020719345.1 Draconibacterium orientale
CGGAGTTGTGAGTTAGTTATTTTGTCCACCGATTTTATCGGAGGTTATTAATGTGTAACTCCTTCGGAGTTAAAAAGATACAAATAATTTAACGTATATGTTTAGGCATCTTTCATAACTGCTTAAAAGTAGTTTACATTTTTTTCTTTGCGAAACTCTGCGAGAAATTGATAATCAAATATTTCACGCAGAGTCTCGCAAAGGTAAAAACGCAAAGTTTCGCAAAGAAGTGTAACCTAATAAATGAAACATGCCTATGTTTAGCATTATTTTTTGATATATTGTTTAATATTAAGTAATATTTGTAAAAATACGAAAAAAAATTATGTTTTATAACATATATATATAATCTAATATTTTGGTAAATACATATTTATATAAAGTAGTTAAAAAATGAATATTTATAAAAATTGTAAAATAAAATTATATAATTATTTTTGCATTTTTTAACAATTATAATAATAATAATATTAAAAACGGAGGTTACAATGCATCATGGTCCAGCAGTTGAATTAGGGGAAGACAAAGCTTCGGCTTATAAGGAGAAGTTAGGAGTGATATTGTTTTTTGTTTATTTAGTCATCTATGCAGGGTTTGTATTAATAGGTTTATTTTATCCGGAGATGATGGGCGGACATGTTTTAGGGAAGCAGAATTTGGCAGTGGTATATGGTTTCGGCTTGATATTGTTAGCCATAATTATGGGGTTCATTTACAATTTCTTATGTACGCGAATGGAAAATAAACTTAATAAATAACATTAAAAAGGAGGAATAAAAAATGATTTATGATGTATCAATTTGGGCGATAGTTATTTTTCTATCTTTTGTTGGTTTAGTGCTGGGGTTATCTTTTTATTTTGCACGTAAGACCAAGTCGGCGGCAAATTATTATGCAGCCGGTGGTACTATACATTGGGGTGTAAACGGTATAGCTTTTGCGGGGGACTATTTGTCGGCAGCTTCATTTCTCGGAATTTGCGGGATGATAGCTTTCTCCGGATATGATGGTTTTTTGTATTCTATTGGTTATTTGGCAGGTTGGGTAGTTGCTCTATTTGTGGTCGCTGAGCCACTGAAACGTCTTGGAAAATATACTTTTGCCGATGCTTTAGACGCTAAGTATGACTCCAAACAAATTAAACTTGCAGCTTCTATCAGTACGTTGATAGTCTCTTTATTTTATTTGATACCACAAATGGTAGGTGCAGGTGACTTGGTGGTTCCTTTATTAGGATTACCTCACTGGGCGGGAGTAGTTATTGTTGGTTCTATCGTAATTTTAATAGTAGCAACAGCCGGTATGACTTCTACCACTTATGTTCAATTCTTAAAGGGCGGATTATTGATAATATTCTCTACTATTTTGACAATATCTATTTTTGTTAACGGTATGAAAAGTAAAGACAATGACTCTACTTATCACAAGTTTGTAAATGTGCCGGTAGAAGTTCAAAGTGATACTATCGTTACATTAAAAGATTCTACTTATACTGTTAAATCACAAAAGATTCTTGAAAAAGGAAAATTTGTCTTTGTAAAATTAGAGAAAAATGCTGACACACGTTGGTATAAATTGGTTACTTCGGAATCTGGCACTAATTTGCAAGAAATGTTATCATTAGAAGTAATAGCAGATGGCACAAAGCTTTATAACTGCGCGCCTAAGTCAGAAAGAAAATTTTATCAAGTAGGACATCTTAGCAAATTAGTCGTAGATGGCAAGGAGGTAGATTCTACCGGCGCTATAGGTGCTTTTGAATTTTTAAGCATATTAGAAGAAAGTACCGTAGTAAGATTTTCTAAGAAGCAATTTACTGAAGCTGATACTAAAGTAACGGTTTGGTATCAAACAACAACTCTTGGTAAAGATATAGTAAAACCTGGTTTATTATTCAAAATATCTACTGCTGCAGGTGGAACAATTTGGGACAAGCTAAATTATTTATCTTTGATGCTTGCTTTATTCTTGGGAACTTCTGCACTTCCGCATATTTTAATTAGATATTATACGGTTCCTTCTCAAAAAGATGCCCGTAAATCTACTATCGTAGCTATTCTTGCTATTGGTTTCTTCTATGTATTAACACTTTTCATGGGATTAGGTGCTATGACAAGTGGAGTATTAGATTTAGAAAGTAGTAACATGTCGGCTCCTCTGTTAGCTAAGTATTTTGGAATAGGTATATTTGCTATTATCTCGGCGATAGCTTTTGCTACGGTACTTGGTACGGTCAGCGGACTTATAGTTGCTTCTTCCGGAACTATCGCACACGACTTTATGGACAAATATTTGAATATGAAAATGACTGATGAAGCAAAGGTAAAAGCAGGAAAAATATCGGCTATCGTGGTAGGTATTATTGCTATTATATTGGGAATAGTTTTCAACGGTATGAATGTATCCTTCCTTGTCGGATTGGCTTTTGCTATAGCGGCTTCGGCTAATTTACCTGCGATTATTTTCTTATTATTCTGGAAAAAAACTACTGCAAAGGGTATAGCATGGTCTATTATTGTAGGTATCGTATCTTCTATAGGACTTATTCTTATGTCACCTACTATGTTTGAAAAATATGGACTACTTAAAGCAGATGCTATAATACCACTTGATAATCCTGGTATAATCTCTATACCTCTTTCTGTTTTGACACTAATTGTAATATCCTTACTCACACAAAAGAAAGAAGCTAAATAATTAGCATTTCTATTTTGTTACAAAAAAAGTTGTATCTTTATAAGATACAACTTTTTTATTAAAATATTTATAATGATATAATTTTCACTTTATTAGCGAAATTATACCCAGACAGCAAAAATATCTTTGTCTTCGTGTTTTATTTGCTGATGTATGTATTGTTTTTCGTTTACTCGGAAATCAAAAATAAGTAAATATCCGG
>DYQJ01000328.1 GCA_020719345.1 Draconibacterium orientale
GGTTTATATTCAATTCAAAAAGAGCTAATATTTATTTTTACCTCTTCACATCTACCTTTTCGCCTCTTTGAGCTTTAACCTTTTCCCTTTCAACTTGTCTTTTCCGTCTGGTGGATGAGTTTTATATTATTATTTGTGCCTTATCAAAAGAATATCAAAATTTACTTTTAGAATTTAAAAATTCTTGATAATCCTTAAATTTTGTAATGCCTTGCTTTTGCTTTTTGCTGGATAGCTTACTCCAAAAGGCAAAATTGTTTTTCAAAGCAACATAATATTTATCATCGGGGTTTAAAACCCACAATCCTTTAGAGGCATCGTTAAAGGTGCTATATTTTTTAATTGGCATTACTATTCAATTTCGCTTTTATAAACTTTAAATCCAATTGGTCTATTTCTCTATATGTTTTTTCTTTAAGCAAATAAAGCGTCTTCAAATTGGCAAACTTAATTTTTATTCCATCTATTATTTTTATATCATACTCTATATCTGAAAAATCGAATCGATCGCCCAATTTTGCAATAACATCAATAGTTGTTGACTCTTCGGAGATATATCTTATAACCTGGTACTTTTTTAGTTCTTCTAAAGTTATTTCGTAAATATCTTTATCTTTAAAGATTTCAAAAAGTGAGAATTGCAGTTTTTTAATATTATCTTCATTGGGGTTAACAAACAAATCAATGTCTTCAGTGTTTCTTGAAAATCCGTGTAGGTTAATTGCAATTCCACCGATTACAACATACTCAACTTCGTTCTTTTCAAACGAAGCCATTAACTCTATAAATTTATTAAAAACACTTTCCATTTACTGACCATTGGTTAATCCTACAATCGGGAGTGTCTTTTGCTTAATCCGCAAAAATGTCCTTCAAAATTCTCGATTGCAAAAATACTTTTTTCCCTACTTTGATCTTTAACCTTTTTACTTTCAACTTGTCTTCTTGGAAAACTGCCGCGAATACGCGAATAAAACAAGAGCGATTTTAAACAAACGGTTAAAACCGTTAGGGGGATTTTTCCTTTTTTTTTTGTATCCCACGACTGAAGAGGCTGTGTGAGAAGTCTCTATTGTTGGTCTTTAGTTCTTTATTTTCTTGCAATTCCATCGTTAGTTTTTATATAATCTATATTTTCTGGAATATTGTACTGCTTATTGCGCTAAAACAAAAAAGACAAAGAACGTATTATGCAGACTTCCAATCATAAGCGATTATTAATTCCATTATATTGTCGTAAGGCTCAATATTAAGCAATCTCTTTATATTGTAAGCCGTTGAGTATATATTTATTTCTGTTGAGACTTTTTCTTTTCCTCTTAGTAATAGCGGTATTTTCCCCATCCAATATTTTAGAGTTCCAAATGGATGTTCTACTATTGTTTTTCTTTTATTTATTTTTGCTTTTGAGGATATTTCCCCCATTCTCTTCTTATAACGTTCAACCCATTCAATATTTGATGGTCTATATAGAATTCTACCTCTTTTCGATTTTGTGCATTCTGCTCTTAATTTACATCCATCACATTCTAGCCCTTGATACATATCGGAATAACCATTCTTTCTTTCCTTGTTCTTTTGTTTTAATACTAGTGGTTTCCCTTCCGAACAAATATACTCATCTTTTTCCTTATTGTATTTGAACTCTGAAACTTCTTTTTTCTCGTCTGGTATTGCTACATAACATTTAATTTCTTCGTCCAATTCTAATTCTTCTATTTTGGTTGGTTTGTAATAGCCTTTATCTGCCAATACTTCTTCTGGTTTTATACCTATTTCTTCTTCTATTGAATTTACCATTGGTTCTAATTGATTTAAGTCATTCTCCTCATCTGTCACTTCTGTGTCTGCTATCATATTATGCTTTGAATCAACTCCCGATTGAATATTATAGGCTGGGATAAATCCATCTCTACTTTTCATTAGCCGGGCTTCTTTGTCTGAGAGACTCATGCTGCTTCGATTATTCTCTTCTAAAAATCTTTTTGCTTCTTCCAATTTTTCTATCTTTGCTTGTGAGGCTATATATTTGTCCAATAGTATTTTGTTTATATCTGCACCAATATATTCTGTTACTAATTCTTCTTCTAAGGATTCTAATGTATCATTAGATTGTAGTTTTAGTAAATATTCTTCTATATTCTTATTCAAGTTCTCTAATCTTTTTTCTATCTTTTTTACCGTCAACATATCTTTACTGGCATATGCCTTTATTTTTGTCCCATCTATAGCTACTGTTTTTCCTTCTATATATCCGGTAGAGCGTAAGAACTTGCGAAATGATTTCGTTAATTGCTTTATCGAATCTCCATTTTCTTTTCTGTAATTAGATATAACCCAATGGTCTGGTTGTAAATCTCCCAGCAGCCACTTTACTTCTATATTCCGCTTTGTTTCTGATTCTAATTTACGGGAACTACTTATTCCGTGTAAATAACCATAAATATATAGCTTTAAGAAAGTTATATCATGATATCTGGGGCGACCAATATTATCTTCTTTTGCTTTTGTGAATTTGTCTCTTTGACTATTATAGATTTTATCAACTAAAACATCTATTATTCTTATTGGATTGTCTGGTGCAATCGACAAATCCAAACTATTCATCATATTTAGCTGATTACGATCTTGAGGTTGTATATATATCATAATATTGTCTTACTTATTTATATTTATTTTATATATAAATATAACTATTTTATCACATTTGTTAACCAAAATCTTTTCCCTTGACTTCGACTTTTCACACAGCCTCTTAAGTCGTGGGTTAATGGTAAAAGAACAAAAATCTTTAACGGTTTTAACCGTTTACGACCTTTTAAAGCGGACTCATAAACAAATAAATTACTCTACAATTTTGCCATGCTTTTTCATTATCAATTGCCATTCCTCAAGCG
>DYQJ01000088.1 GCA_020719345.1 Draconibacterium orientale
GTACTTGAAAATAAAATAAATAGCGTGTTTAGTCACCATTTTTTTACGTTATCAATTATTTATTAGATAAAGAAATAATATAGCGCAAGTATCAGTCCGGAGGCAACAAACCCTATTGCTGCAAATTTTAAGACCTTCAGAAAGTAAAAATATTTCTGTTGTGTTGTTTCAAAATAATCTTTTCGTTTGTTGAGACGACTCATAAAATCGTCTTCTTCTTTTTTGGAGATAGAATATTTGTCTATAGCTTTGTTAATAAAGAACATTGCTTTATCATGGACTCCCATGTGAAAGAATGACATGGCTGTGTCGTAATAATATTTAGCTAAAATTTTGCCGTTGTCCTCTATGTTTTGCTCGGCTATATCTATGGCTATCATATTGTAATCTACTGCTTTTTTATAATCTTTTAGCTCGTTAAATGCGGAGGAAGCTATATTGTAAGAGTTTGCTAATGTGTGATAATTAATATAATTTTGCTCTTGCGCGAGGTCAATACTTTTTAAGGTATAATTCAAACAATTTTTGTATTCTTGTTTTCGTAAATATACAACGGATAAATTATTATAAAAAAAGCTAAGCTCGTGATGACGCGAGTCAGTTGCCTGTTGTATGTCTATGGCTTTCTGCAAATAAAAAACGAGTTTGTCGTGTTCTTCAATATATTCAAAATATATAGCCAGATTATTTGCCAGACAAGCAAGCGAATTAGAAGATATTTTCGCATTTGCTATCAAATATTCAGATATATCAGTGTAGGTTTTTATATAATCTTTATCTTTTTCGGCTGGAACTATCAATATTTTAGCAAGTTTCAATATTACTTTTCGTAATCTTTCGGACTCCATTACCATGTCCACGTAAAAATCATTTATTCTAAGCGGATTGATAGCATAGTTTGGAATATTTTCATGCAAATATCCTAAGCTAGATAAATCATGTAACCTGTCAAAAAAATCCACTCGTTGCGCATCAGTTGATATATCAAAAATATCATATAAACAGTTAATAGATACACTCTTGTCGGTCAAAATATTTATAATATTAGCTATCTCTAACGAGTCGGTATCAACGGTGCGAAGTGTTGTATGTTGTGTTTTCTTATAGTCCATATTTTTTAAAATTAAAAAGTTTGACATTTATTCGGTTTTTTTTAATTTGTTGCAAATTTATTCTATTTTTGTGTAATTATAAAATTTATTTTGTTTTATTTTGTTAAATTATCCATTTTGTACAATGAACAATAAATATTTCAAAAATCATGCTTATTTTTGTACTTCTTACTTTGCTTCTATATTATATTACTCAAAAATCGTGCAATTTTCTCATATTTTCATAGAAAAAAACGAATTTTATGTAAAACAAACTTACCGTAACCGCTGTCAAATCCTGAGCGCAAATGGAGTCTTAAATCTTAGTGTCCCAATAAAAAAAATGGACAAACCGAAGACTATCATCAAAGATGTAAAAATTGATTATTCGGAGCAGTGGCAACAAAAACATTTTAAAGCCATAGAATCGGCATACAATAGCTCCCCGTTTTACGAATATTGTATAGAAGATTTTATTCCGATATTCAAAAAGAAATATGTTTTTCTATTAGATTTGAATAATGAAATTTTCAATATTATAACAGACTATTTAGAAGAAAAAATTATTTTTGAGTACACCGACTCTTTTATAGAAATATCAGAAAACCGCGAAAATGATTTTCGTTACAAAATTGACACTAAACACGAATTTGCTGACGATAAAAATTTTAACTGCACAGAATATAAACAGGTTTTCTCGGATAGATTTCTATTTGTTCCCAATCTTAGTATATTAGATTTATTATTTAACAAAGGCGAACAAACTACGTGGTATTTACAAAAAACTTATAAACAATAACTTATGTTTGACAACAGACGCTACAACTCGGCAAGCACTTATTTTAAGAAAATGTTTTCGCAAAGAGTTCAAAAAATAGCAATAGATGCAGGGTTTACTTGTCCTAATAGAGACGGAAGCAAGTCCACAGGAGGATGCACGTATTGTGATAATCAAACGTTTAAGCCATTCTATTGCAGTGCGGACAAATCTATTAAACAACAATTGTCGGAAGGAATAAATTTTTTCGCAAAAAAGTATTCAGCTATGCAATACTTGGCTTATTTTCAAGCTTATAGCAATACTTATGCCGATATAGAAATATTGGAGAAATTATATTCTGAAGCATTAAATTATGACAAAGTCATCGGAATAGTCATTGCTACACGCCCGGATTGTGTGGATGATGAAAAACTAAAATTAATTTCCGAAATAGCAAAAAAATATTATGTCGTAATAGAATACGGAATAGAAACCACCTGTGATGACACGTTAGAAATAATCAACCGCAAAATAACATTTGAAGAAATGGAATCTGTAATTTATAAAACTGCAAGCCACAATATTGACATCGGCGCGCATCTCATACTCGGATTACCTAATGAATCGGAAGAAATGATATTGAACCATGCGACTAAAATATCTGCTCTCCCTATAAAAATGTTAAAACTTCATCAACTTCAAATAATAAAAAATACCAAAATGGCGTTACAATATAACGAAAATATTTATAACTTTGACCTCTATAATGTAGAACGTTACATAAATATTGTCGTGGCTTTTTTGGAACTTTTGAGTCCGCAAATTATGATAGAACGATTTACATCGGAGGCGCCACCGGATTTATTATTAGCTCCTAATTGGGGAGGAATAAAAAATTATGAGATAGTTCATAAAATAGAAAAACGTCTATTACAATTAGATACTTGGCAGGGAAAATTATACAATAAATAACTAAATTTATGAAAAAACATTTTTTTTATGTCTCACTGTTATATTTTTTTTCATTAATATATATAAGCTGTGGAAGTAGTAGTGACGACAATCGGCTTGAGGTAGATAAAAAAGACTTAAATACTTGTCACATATATACTACCGACTGCGATAGTGAAGGAGATAATTGCACTGATTATTATTATTTTGGGTGTTTTAACGGCGAATATAATTGCGCCATCATCGTACAAGACTCTACTTTTGAGACCACTGGCGCAATATCAGTAGAACCGGAATATAAATTAAGCCGACTAATAAATTTTAATTCGGCAGACTTCTTTTTTGAGATTTACGCAAACACCGAGAACGACTATTATTTTATCAAAATAGAAGAAGGATATATTAAATATCAAAATGCCGACTACTTCGTAAAAAATGGAGTTGGATACCGAACTGAAGACAGTATTTTTATAAAAATAATGGCAGTGAACTCGCTAAATGATACTATTTTTGCTCTTTTTAACTCTGCTAAAAAATAAATACTTATGAAAAAATATATACTTTTCATGTTGCTAATGAATGCTGCATATCTTTTTTCGCAACCGACAGACAAGAACGGATACACGTTTATTTTGTCATACCACAACTTTTTTATGTACCGACAACATATTAGTACCGGAAGTTTTGACATCTCCGACTATAAAGATTTTGGTATGGGCAAGGAACATTTAGAAGGCAGAATGCGGCTGATAAACAAACCTACCAATTATATGCAGGTATTCAATTTCTCGGCATACACTTATTTTGTGGAACGTAACCGATTGATATACAAACTATCACTATCTATTTTTGACTTTAGTATTGGATACAATTTGTTTGAAAATCAACATTTTTATTTTACTATTCACACCGGTTA
This sequence comes from Draconibacterium orientale, assembly GCA_020719345.1. Taxonomy (GTDB): domain Bacteria; phylum Bacteroidota; class Bacteroidia; order Bacteroidales; family DYQJ01; genus DYQJ01. Next base: position 3,719 of record DYQJ01000088.1, read on the forward strand.
TAATTATGTCTTTTATTGGAATCGGCTCGGCGAACTCAGATATTTGGATAATTATCAATACCCTATTTACAAATATTTAGACAAACAAAAGGTATATGCTAATTCCCATTTTAATATTTTTTATTTTGAAATTAGAAATAATATAAAATTAAAAAACGCTAATAATTCAAGAACAACGGTGTTTTTCTATGGAATACGTCCGGCTTATGTATTTCATAACAAACGAATTAGTAAACCCGATTATATAACTCTTCTACAAACTGACACTTATAACGAAATAGACAATGTCACAAAAATGAAGTATTTTAACATAATGTACAGCATAGGATTTTATTTCGTCAAGTTCAAATAAACTATATTTCAAGTATTTTTCATAAATACTCAAGGTATTTAAAACAAGGAAATAATGGGCATGTTTCATTTATTAGGTTACACTTCTTTGTGAGACTCTGCGTGAAATATTTGATTATCAATTTCTCGCAGAGTTTTGCAAAATTTCCGTTTTGAATATACTTACGTATTTTTAATAAAAGCTGCTTTTCCGAGATGCGAAAGCTTCGAATACATTTCGTTATAACTTTCTTCTGATATGAACAGCCAGAGGATTCTTGTTTTTGTTCGTTTTTTTATCTTAGGGATAGGTGCATAACCGTCAGTGAAAATTATTAGTCCATCATAATTTCTTTTCTCTACGGCATAATCAATTACGCATTGAAAATCTGTTCCGCCTCGTCCATTTATTTTTATTTGTTGCTTAGCTTTTTTAAACAAAATAGGTTGTCCTTTAATTTCGGTATCAAACTGAATAACATCTATTTCTTTTATTCCGTATTTGAAGAAGTGATTAATAATTGCAAGTCCTTTGCTAAGTTCGGAAGTGTTCATGGAACCACTGACATCTACTGCAAAAAGCAATTTAGTAGTGAAATCTCTACGACTGCCCATATATAAAAAATCATATCTACGATTAGGTTTCATCCGAGTAAGCACTCGCGACTGCGAAATCACCGATGCTCGAAAAGCTCTTAATATTTGTTTATAATCTATTTTAGGTTTTAGCGCAGCTTGTATTTGTTCTTGCAAATCGTGAGAGACCGTTCCCCAAGATCTTTGTTGCATGATAACTTTTATTTTCTCGTTCAGCATTTCTTCCATGAGGTCGTCTTTGTCCCACGTTTCTGTATTTTCTCTTCCTACTTCTTTTTCGTCAGTATAGTCATTAATGTCAGACTTATCTCCGCTATTTTCATTATCTTGTCGTTTTTTTTCTTCGGACTCGCTATTGTCTTCCTTGTTGTCATCGGGATTGTTATTGTCGTTGTCTTTATTGTCGTCATCATTATTGTCTTGGTCGTTATCTTCTTTTTGCTTTTTTTTATTCTTCTCTTTATTTTTGTCGTTCTCTTTGTTTTTGTCTTGTTTTTGGTTCTCTTTGTTTTTGTCTTGGTCGTCATTATTAGAATTAGGGCTTCCTTCTTTGTTTTCGCTATTATTTTGTTGTTGTTCAGATAATTTTTCCACCAGTTTATGATAGTAAAATTCAAAGTGTTTTCGTTTGTATTGGTAATTATTAAAGACGTCAGTTGCCGATGGCAAGTTCAGTTTTGTTTGGATATACTCTTTAAGCGTGATATTGCTTGCCATGTATGACAATTTTGCATTTTCTTGTTTTCTTTGATAAGGATGTTTAAGCACGATTCGTGTCATCTCACACTTTAAAACATCTTCTAAAGTTAGGTCATCTATATTATCTATAAAATTAGGATTGTACTCAATTTTTCCATTTCCACTTCGAACTGTTTTTATAGCAATATTAATAATTATATTGTGACTTGTGATGATAACAAAGTACAATGGTTCGAGAATGTACCATTTTTCAATAACATTTTTTATTCTTTCGCGAGGCGTTAAATTAGCCATATAAATTTAATATTTAATTGTTAATACAAAAAAAATTAGTAGTTCTAAAAAAGTAAAGATATACTATAAATGTCAACTTTGGCAAAGTTTAAAACTTTGGCAAAATTTAAATTACATTATTTTTTAGAACTACGCTTATTTTAATCTTAGTCAAATTTTCAAATGGTTAAGATTCTGTGAGTTTAATAATATCTTCTTCGTGTCCTATTACGACAAAAGTGTGCGATTCTCGGAGGACAATATTTTCAAATCGGAGCGAAATCATTGTTTCTTTTATTACTCCGTTTTTGTCGGTAAATCGGTCTTTTAGTCCTACGATATTAACATTAAATTGGTTCCGTACGTTCATGTCTATTATTGTTTTACCGTAGAAAGTAGGTGGAACTTTTACTTCAACAATAAATACGTCTGACGTGAATTCGTCAAGGAATTTAAAATCTTTAAACAAGAGATGCAATGCAAAACGTTTACCTTCTTGTTTTTCAGGGAACAAAGATTCTTTAATTCCCATTCGGTCTAGTATTTTTATTTGTATATCAGTGGTAGCGCGGGCATAAATATTTGAGACACCGAGTTCTTTCAATATTCCTACGGTCAAAATATTTCCCTCAAAAGATTCTCCCATTGCGAGTATGACGATGTCGTCGGGCTTAATAAATCTTGCGAGTGAGGAGGAGTCAGTGGTATCTATTTGTACGGCGAAGTCAAAACCTTCTTGTTTCAAGCTGCTGACTACGTTTTCACTTTTGTCCATCACAATGATGTCTGCGTCGTGCTTCTGCATGGTGCGAGCTATTTCTTTTCCAAAAGCTCCCATTCCTATTACTACATATTTTTGTTTTCTTGACATTTTATCCTACCATTATGTTAGTTTCTGCAAATTTATATTTTTCTGATTTATTACCTTCATTAATAGCTACTGCCAGTGTAAACATTCCTACTCTTCCGGCAAACATCAAAAAGATTAAAGTCATCTTTGTAATGTCTCTTATTTGCGCGGTTATACCTCTTGACAATCCTGTGGTCCCGAAGGCAGAGACTACTTCGAAATATATATCAAAAATATTTTTATCGGTTTCAAAGATAGAGATTAAAAATCCTGATGAAAATATTATTACAATAGATATAAAAAAAACTACTAAAGAACGTCTTACTACGGCTTTACTTATTGTGTTCCAACCTATTTCTACTCTCTCTTTGCCTCTGATGAAGGCAAAAACACTATATAACAAAGTGACAACAGTTGTTATTTTTATTCCACCAGCAGTGCTGTTCGGAGAAGCGCCTATGTACATGTATAAAATAACCAGCGTCGCTGTAGGATATAAAATCGTTCCCATATTTACATTAGCAAAACCGGCGGTTCTGGAGGTGATGCTAATAAAAAAGGAATTAACTATTTGCTGTCCTATTGGCAGGTCTTTCCACTGCGAATATTGAACTATCCATGTTATTAATGCGCCAAAAAAAATTAAGACAATCGTTCCGTAAACTATCATTTTCACTTGTAAAGACATGCGTTGATTCTTCTTCTTGCCTCCGGTGAGAAAGTAATTATACGTATAAAACCCTAATCCTCCCAAAACAATCAACAACATAACGATAATTAAAGTAGGATAGTGTGAATTAAACATTCGATTTTCAAGCCCTAACGGAAAAGTACTAAATCCTGCGTTACAATAGGCACTTACCGAGTGGAAAATAGCATAAAATCCGAGTTCTAACATGTCCATCGGCATATTTGACCACGATATATATAAAAAAATGCTACCTATAAATTCTATAATAAATGTAGAGAGCATAATCAAAGTTATGGCAAGCGATATTTTGCTGAAATTTTCGTCATCCATCATATCTTTCATCATCATCTGGTCTTTCAAACGAAAACCGCGTTGAAAAAACAGCACGATAAAAGTTGTCAGTGTAACTATTCCGAGTCCGCCAACTTGAATTAAGCACATTAATATAAATTGTCCTTCAAAAGTAAGTACTTGCGTTATATCTACTGTGGACAAACCGGTCACGCATACTGCTGAGGTGGACAAAAAAAAAGAATCTATCCAACTAAGATTTGTAGACGCACGAGGCAGCTTTAATAGAAGTCCGCCGACTACGATAGTAAGAAAAAAAGAAAATACCAGTATGCGCGACGGATTTATGGACACAAGTAACCACTTGTCACGCATTCGGGTGAAGGTAATAAAAGTATTAATAATTAAAAAGAACTGCAAAAAGACAAAGAACCAATGTTTGCGTATAAAAATGTCTCGCGAAGTAGGGACTGTATAATGAGGCGAGAAAATATAAAAATTGTTAATGATAAATATTACAAGAAAAAATATCATTAACACTATTACCAATTTATTACTTTTTATAAACAACAGCTTGGACTGACTATTTAAAAAACGGACCAAATAAATTCCCAGAAAAGCAAACGCAAAAAACTGCTGTATCTGAAGCAGCGGCTTAACACAGGAAGAATCAATATAAAAACCATTTACTATAATACAAGAAACGAGGGTTAATGTTGCCAATGCATACCCTATAAAATCTACCACCTTTGGAAATTTGCCGGTAATTATCATAATTATAAAAAATAATAGGCAAATGTATTTATAAAAAGAACATTTAAAAGAAAAAAAAGATTTTTTTTTATAATTTGCTAATTGACGAAAGATAATGCTTTAGCTGTTGTATAAAAAAGTCTAAATTTGTTTCCTCTTTAACCTTCAATATAAAATCGACATAATTTTTTTCGTACTCTTTACTTATCTTAAACAACGACTTAGACAGTCCTAAGACAAATTGTATAGTAATATTTTCTTGAGAAGACAAATCTATTAAGATGTCAAACGGTTTTTCTGTGAACTCGGCTATGAATGGAGCACGAGGACGAAAATACCAATTAGAATTATCTAACGCAAAAAATTCTATATTTTTGTGATAAGCATACCAGCCCAGTCCATCTTTATTATTGACATATCCTAATCCCTGAACATCAATATTTTTGTCAGTGAGAAAAGCGATGAACGCTTTACTTGTAAGATACAAATCTTGCTTAGTAGCATCAAAAATTACCCCGACACTTCGTGCCGAACTAAAATTATTGTATGCACGTCTCCGTATAAGTTTGGCGACATGCTTTCGCAACACATAATAACCTATTTTCTTCCGTATTTTCTCAAATATTTTCATAGTGCGAAATTATAATAAATTTTCAAAAATATTTTTTTTTTTATAATTTTTTTTTATTTCTTAATTTTTTTACAATAAAATAACTTACATTTGTATAAAAATATTATACATTTGTTATGAGACAAAGAATAGAATCTTCTTTTTTTATAACTTTTCTCACTGTCAAACAATTACTTAACGACAAACGATAATTATAGAAGAAGATATTTTAATTTTGTCTAAACGAAATTTATTTGTGGATAGACAAATCCATTTTGACAGTGAAAGGGAATTTTATAAAAATAAATTATTCTTTCCGATAGTATTTTAAAAAATGATTCTATATATTTGCATTCCGATGCAAAAAAACAAAAAATATATTTTATTGCAAATTATTAATAATTAAAATTGATGTTATATGAAAAAAATGAGTAATAATTTTATGACTATATTAATAATTCTCTTTGTGACAATTATTTATAGTTGTGGCGCACCTGCGGCTTACAAAGAGTCTGCACCTGCGAGCGATGGTTTATCAACTGATGCCGACATGGTAAAAAAATCAGAAGAAGCAGGAGCTACCGAAAAAAGCAAATCTTCAGAATCTGTTTCTGAGGCAGATGCACCTCCGCCACCGCCCGCTGAAGGAACTGTAGATGGTACCGAAGGTGAGTCACAGTCGCAAACCGCCGACGACCAAAGTGCTACGAAAAAACGTTCACTACTCACCGCAGGAGAGTGGAACGACCTTGAAAATTGGGGATTCTGGTTAAATCTCATGGACTCGGCATGGACAAACGAGATGGAGATGTGGAAGTTCTTTCCTATAAATAAATTTAAAGTGACTCTTAAAAATAAAACAGGTGAAAAAATTAATAATGCAACAGTCACATTAACTGACGTGCAAGGACAAACTTTGTGGACAGCAAAAACCGACAACTTCGGAAAAGCAGAATTATGGGCTAATATTTTTGGTGGAAAAAGTAACGAGTTTACTATCAAAATTTCTACCGAAGACGGACTTAAAAAAGAAATTTCTAAAGTTAAATTAGCTGATTCCATACATAATGTCGTTTTGGAAACAAAGAAACCTAAAAATCAATATCTTGATTTAATGTTTGTTGTAGATGCTACAGGTTCTATGAGTGATGAATTAGAATTTCTTAAAAACGAGATGTCATATATTATAGAAACGGTCTCTAAACGAAATAATGAGTTGGAGATACGCATAGGACTCGTTTTTTATAGAGACCATGGCGACGATTATTTAATTCGTGATTTTCAATTTACTACCGATTTAACGACAGTCAATAAAAATATAGCAGCACAAAGTGCCGGAGGAGGAGGCGATTTTGAAGAAGCCGTAGACGAAGCACTTGATAATGCCATCAATGATAAAAAATGGTCAGATAAAGCTGCAGCTAAATTGTGTTTTCTTATCCTTGACGCACCTCCACATTCTGAACAAAAAAATATTGAAAAGATGCAAACAGTAACAAAAGAAGCTGCTGAAAACGGCATAAAAATTATTCCGGTAGTAGCAAGCGGAATAAATAAGCCGACCGAATTTTTGATGCGATTTTTGTCGTGCAGTACCAATGGAACGTATGTTTTTTTAACTGACGACAGCGGAATAGGGAACTCGCATCTTGCACCTACAACAGGAGAATATGAGGTTGAATTGCTTACTGATTTGATTGTTAGATTGATTTTAAAATATACAGATAATGCTTCTACTTAAAATACATAAACTAATGAAAAAAATATTTACGCTAAGTTTAACAAGCTTCCTTTTGCATTATGCAATAATTCTTAATGCGCAGACAAAAGAAGTGGAGGTGGTAATTTTGCATACCAACGACATGCATGCTGCCATAGATATGTTTCCTAAATTAGATGTTGTGGTAACTGATTTTAGAAAAACTTATAAAAATCTCTTGCTCGTCTCTGCCGGCGACCTTTTTAGTGGTAATCCTTTTGTGGACAAACACCAAGACCCCGGATCCCCAATGATTGAGCTGATGAACATACTTAAATATGACATCTCGGCTCTCGGAAATCACGAGTTTGACTATGGACAAAAGACTTTAAATAAGCGATTTAATCAAGCTACATTTCCTTTTGTTTGCGCTAATTACAGAGTAGAAAATGCCGAACTAAAAAAAATAGACGATTATAAAATATTTCAATTTGAAGACTCCATAGATATAGCTTTTCTCGGACTCATCGAGACACAAAACGACGGGTTACCTTCCACACATCCACTAAAAACTAAGGGATTAGATTTTGTAGATGCTCTGGACAAAGCCACCGAATTTACTTTTCTTGAAGCCGAATCAGAATGTACTATTGCACTAAGTCATCTCGGAATAGAAACAGATACTATATTAGCTCGCTTGTACCCGCAGTTTGATATTATCATCGGAGGACACTCACACACCGTTATTGACTCGCAATATGTAGTAAATGAGAGTATTATAGCACAAACAGGATCGCGACTGAAAAACTTGGGAGTAATAAAAATTAAATTTGTGAACCGCGAAATAACTAAGATAGAAAATTATTTGATTAATTTAGAAGAAATAGAGTTGTCAGAATATTCTGAGATAATAACAGAAAAATTGAAAGAATACAAAGACAACGAATTTTTAAACTCGGTAGTCGGAAAAGCAAAAATGGATATTAATGATTACGACCAGTTAGGCAGTTTTTTTACTGATGCCCTTGTAAGCTATACTAAAGCCGATGTAGCGTTTCAAAATAATGGAGGTATCCGAGTAACTAATATCCCTAAGGGAGATATTTATGCGCATCAAGTATTTGCAATGGATCCGTTTGGAAATAATGTTGTCGTGGTGGAAATGAGTGCTTTACAAATTAAAGGACTGATAAAATATTCGTATAATCAAAAAAAGCAATTAGAGCTTCAAACATCGGGAATTACTTATAAAATTGAAACCGACAGCAAATCCGAAATTACTGATGTGATTTTATTTGATAAAAATAAGAAGAAGATTAAAGATACCGATATTTTTAATGTTGCCATAAATACTTATATATTAGAAAGCTATAGTTTTGTCTTTAATAAAATAGTCAATAACTACGATGTCACAAGTGCCGAGATGATACTTGAATATTTGAAGACTCAAACGGAGATAGACTACTCCGATGAGAAACGCATCTTTATTAATACAAAAAAATAGTCCATGAAGATAGCTATAAATACTCGTCTGTTAATAAAAAGCAAACTTGACGGGATAGGTTGGTTCACCTATCATGTTCTAAAAGAAATTACAACATCTCACTCCGAGGTGGAATTTTATTTTATTTTTGATAGACCATATTCGCCCGAGTTTGTTTTTAACAAAAATGTCACTCCCATTATTTTGTCGCCGCCTACGCGTCATCCATTTTTGTGGTATTATTGGTTTGAACAAAGGATACCGAAGGTGTTAAAATCGCTTAAACCAGATTTGTTTTTTTCTCCTGATGGGTATTTATCTTTAAAAACTAATGTTCCGTCTTTACCGGTAATTCATGATATTAATTTTGCACATCAACCTAAGGATTTGCCGTTTTTAGTAAGAAATTATATTAATTATTACTTTCCAAGATATGCTTCTAAAGCCAGACGTATTGCTACGGTTTCGGAATACTCAAAAAATGACATATCAGCAACTTACAATATAGCGAAGGAAAATATTGATGTCGTTTATAATGGTTCTAATCCTATTTTTAAACCTATTTCGGAAGCAGAAAAAATAGAGACCCGACAGTTGCTCTCACATGGAGAAGAGTTTTTTATTTTTATTGGTAATCTTAGTCCCCGCAAGAATCTGGTACGTCTGTTTCAAGCTTACGAAAAGTTTAAAAAGATGACTAATTCTAAAATAAAACTCATGATAGTAGGAAATAAAATGTTCAAAAATTCGGAACTTTATAAGCAACATTCTAAAATGAGATTCTCGGAAGATGTGATTTTCACTGGACGCTTGGAGTCGGAGACATTGCATAAAACCTTGGCGTCGGCTTTTGCGCTATGTTTTGTACCTTATTTTGAGGGATTTGGAATACCTATTATTGAGGCAATGAATTGCGATGTGCCGGTTATAACTTCCAATATCACCTCCATGCCTGAGGTGGCAGGTGACGCGGCTTTATTGATAAATCCTTTCTCAATAGACAACATAGCCGATGGAATATTAAATATCTATGAAAATAAAAATCTTAGAAATAACTTAATAGAAAAGTCTAAGATGCAGCGAAGTAAATTTAGCTGGCAACAGACCGCCGACAAAGTATGGAACAGTATAATAAAAAGTTTCTAAATGATATGAACGTCTAAATAATTATAACAAAAAGAGTTAGCTTTATTAGATATATTTAATATTATCTGTGAAAAAAAAAATGCAGAATTACGTAATTTTTCTTGAAAAAAATTTGGAGGTTGTTTTTATTTTATTTATATTTGCACTAACAAAGAACGCTGATACAAGATAGCGTTTTGTGTTGCATTAGCATGCATAAGTACTAAAATTAAATTTATTTTTTTTCATAGTTTTGTTAGGTTAATTAGTTTGTTTTAGGTTAATTTTTGGTTT
>DYQJ01000329.1 GCA_020719345.1 Draconibacterium orientale
ATATATGAAAAATCAGTAAATTTGAATTTTGGTCACTATTTTTATACGCTACCAGAATATTAAGAATAATATGTTAGACCCAAGTATAGTACAGAAAGTTATAGAGTCCTCAAATATTGTAGAGGTCGTTGGCGATTTTATAACCTTGAAAAAATCAGGTTCCAATTATAAAGGCAACTGTCCATTTCATAATGAAAAGACACCGTCTTTTATGGTAGCGCCGGGCAAAAATATCTTCAAGTGCTTTGGCTGTGGAGAAGCTGGCTCTCCTATCAACTTTGTTATGAAACACGAGAAGATGGAATTTATTGATGCCATCAAATACTTGGCAAAGAAATATCACATAGATGTTCCCGAACAGCAGGTTACCGATGCCGACAAACAACGTTTTCAAGAACGCGAAAGCTTATTGATAATAAACGCCTTCGCACAAAAATATTTTGTAGATAACCTGATGAAACATCCACGCGGACGAGCAGTAGGTTTTTCTTATTTCAAAGAACGCGGTTTTGATAATAACACCATTGCTAAATTCGGACTCGGATTCGCACTGGAAGAAAAAACGGCATTCACTGATATTGCCTTAAAAAAAGGATACAAATTAGAGCTATTAGACAAAACCGGTCTAACAATAGTTAAAGAAAATTACAAGTTTGATAGATTCGCCGGACGAGTAATGTTTCCTATACACAGCGTATCTGGACGCGTCGTAGGGTTTGGAGGCAGAATTATAGTCAGCGATAAAAATACCGCTAAATATCTCAACTCCCCAGAATCAGAAATATATCACAAAAGTAAAGAGCTGTATGGACTCTATTTAGCCAAAACATCTATCATAAAACACGATAAATGTTATATGGTAGAAGGTTATACCGATGTTATCTCCTTACATCAGGCAGGAATAGAAAATGTGGTAGCATCTTCCGGCACGTCTCTCACAGAAGAGCAAATTCGTCTGGTAAAAAGATTTACCGAAAATCTGACCGTCATCTATGATGGTGACACCGCCGGCATAAAAGCATCTTTGAGAGGAATAGATATGATATTGAAAGAAGGTTTAAAAGTGAGAGTCGTCCCGCTCCCGCCAAACGAAGACCCTGACTCGTTTTCTAAACTGCTCACAAAAGACGAACTCGCTACATATATACGCGAAAAAGAAATAGACTTCCTCAGCTTTAAAATGTTACTCTTGTCAGACGAAGCCGAGCAAGACCCTATACGGAGAGCAAGTATAATAACTGAAATAGTTTCTACCATCGCTTTAATCCCAAATACCTTTTTGCGCTCCGTTTATGTAAAAGAAGCTGCTCGGATATTTGTTATCAGCGAACAAGCAATTTATGATGAGATAACAAAAAAATTTCAAAACAAATTAGCCGCATCTTATACCGATTATACCAAGAAAAAAGATGAATACAGCTATTGGCGAACCGCTAAAATACCATCGTTTATAGAAAATCTTAATTGCGAAATAGAAGAAAAACAAATTATTTTTTACTTATTAAACTTTGGAAATCACGCTTTTGAGACCGCTTACAACGAAAATAACGAAATATATATAATAACTGTTGCCGAGTTTATCATTCGCGAAATGTTGAATGACGACCACGAATTTAAGAACTTGATTTACAAACAGATATTTGAAGAAAGTAAAATGTTTTTATTAGATACCGGAAAAGTAGAGCCAAATAATTTCTTATATCATAAAGACCCTCAAATAAGCGAAATATCCGCTAATATGTTGAGTCCTAATCACATTCTTAGCAATATATGGACTAAGAAAGGCGCCAACATTGAACTTCCCGAAGACACTTATAAAAAAGATGTTCCAAAGACGATTATTGTTTACAAACTGAAAATTTTACAAATGGCATTAGAACAAAACGACATCTCATTGAAAGAGCTTAATAATGAGAACTTTGACTATTATAAAGCTTATATAGAACAAAGTATTTTACTCAATGACATCAAACGTGAAATAGCTAAGCAAGGCGGAGAACGAACAATTTTATAGCGGTTAATGTTGTCATTCATTAATTTTGCGAAACTCTGCGAGAAAAATGTTGATATTCAATATATTAATTAAGTGCTAAATAGTTACAATTTTTACTCATATCTTCTTCCGTATTCAAAAGCGAGTGCAAGAATTCCAAATGTTATTTCATTAACAGCGATGAAGCTATCACTTATTCCTCGCATGCCGCATCTCAAATTGAAAATAGGATGAAAATTAACCCAACGATTTCCCGTACTTGAGACAAAACCATACATCATCTGGTCTGTAGTCGGCGGATTTTCTTTCATGCGATGCAGCTCGGCGATTTGAAAAATAATAACTTCACAAAGCACTGCAAATCCGCGGTCAATGGTATTTTGTTCTCTTATCTTGTCAATAGGCGGCGGCGAGGTTATCATTAACCACTCGTTATCAAAAGTATGTCTTTCTGACGTATATGCTTCGGTCAGCATTTCAATAACAAAATCGGGAGTAGTATCTTTATGTTGATATTTTTGAACTAATTTTAGCAGTGCCAACATATATTCTTCAAAATTACAGCGTAACTCGCTATTTTCCAAGTTATAAAGCGCCGACATAAATTTTTTACGACCCGACTCTGGCTCCAAATTCATTTTAGATTCATTAGTGTCCACTTGTTTAGTGGACAAAAAAAAGTTAATCAAAGACTTGATTTTTAGAAACATTTTATTCATGTTTTGGAATTAGTAAAATTAAAAAAATAACTTCGGAATTTATAATTTACAACTACTTGATATTCAAGTAAAAGCCAAATTATAATTCTTAATTTATAACTAACGTTTCGGAGAATATTTAAAACACTTATAATAAAGTAGTTAGCTTTT
>DYQJ01000330.1 GCA_020719345.1 Draconibacterium orientale
CAAAAGGTGCCTATGTAGGAGGTTACCTATTTTCTACAAAGATTACGCAACTAGTCAAGATAAAACGGCTAAGCTGTGGAATGCCGAAACCGGAGCAATGTTAAAAATTTTTAGACCCCCAATAGGCGAAGGAAGTGAAGGAATGTTATATGGAGGCGCCATCACCCCTGACGCAAAAATCGTTGCCGTAGGAGGTTGGACAGGATATGAATGGGAGAAAACAAATTCTATATACTTTTTTGACGCAGCTAAAAATACTATATTACAACGGATTAACGGGTTACCTAATGTAATTAATGATATTGAATTTTCGCAAGATGGAAAATATATGGTCGTTTGCATGGGAGCAAAAAGCGGAATACGAATATATAAAATCCCCGAATATGCCAATTTTACAAATATAGAATTATTAAAATCTTTTACCTACGGTGCTGATACTTACAATGCCGTTTTTGATAATACCGGACGTCTGGCAACCGTTTCCTTTGATGGAAAAATTCGTCTGTACAGCAAGACTTTTGACCTGCTAAAAGAAATAGAGACAACCGCCGGAAAAGAACCCTTTTCTATCGCATTCTCCCCAGACGGAACGCTAATTGCTGTCGGATATAACGACTCTTACAAAATAGAAGTGCGTGACGGCAAAACACTTGCACTACTCTACGAACCGGATATCACTACCGCTAACACACTTGCAAGTAGATTGGAGAACGTCTGTTTTTCTTATGATGGCAATTATCTTTTGGCTGGGTGCTATTTTTCTAAATACGAAAACAGCAAATGGTGGAGACAAATAAGAGTATGGAAAAACAAAGGAAAAGGAGATTACTCCGACTATCCTGCCGGATTAAATTCTATCATGGATATAAAACCTATGCCCGATAATTCATTTATATATGCCAGCTCAAATCCTGAAATAGGCAGAATAAAAATAAACGGCACAAAAATATTTTACAAATCCTCAGAAACAAATGCGTACAATGCTAATGATAAAACTCATTTTAAGGTAAATAACGATGCCTCAATTATAGAGGTAACCCCGTTCGGAGGAGATGCTATGTCTTTTTCTGTTTTAGACCGAACATTAACACAGACGACATCTAAAACAACAACAGAGTTGGAATCTTTTAAAGAATCCCACTCCGGTATTAAAGTTACTGACTGGAAAGCTACATATTATCCTAAGATAAATTCCAAATCTACAAGCTTTTTAAAAACTAACGAAACAAGCTTCAGTGTGGACATCGCTAATGACGCAAAAAAAATAATTTTTGGAACTAATTGGTACATTACATGCGTAAACACCTCCGGAGAAAAACTATGGACAGTTTCATCGTCTGGAGCTGCCTTTGCTGTAAATATCTCGGCTAACAATAAAATAGTTACCGCTGCAATCGGAGACGGAACTATTCGCTGGTACAGCATGACAGACGGAACGCTACTACTAAGCTTATATCTCAACCCTGATAACAAACGCTGGATATTATGGACTAAATCGGGATACTACGACTGCTCAATTGGAGCTGAAGACTTAATAGGATGGCACATAAATAATGGTGCTGCCAAAGAAGCAAGCTATTACTCGGCGTCTAAATTCAAATCTGTTTACTATAGACCCGATATTATTGTTAAAATATTAGAGACATTAGACGAAGCTAAAGCAATAGAATTGTGCAACATAACAAGCAATAAAAAAAATACCGAAACCGATATAACTAAAATGCTACCTCCTACGGTAAAAATACTCTCGCCGGACGAAGGTTTCACGACAAATTCTAATACCGTTTCTTTAAAATATTCTATAACTTCGCCAAACAATAAACCCATAACTTCCGTTAAAATAATGGTTGACGGACGCACCACCGTAACAAATAAAGGACTTGTAGAATCTTTTGACTCTGAAGCTACCACAAACATAACTATTCCTTCGGCTAATTGTAAAATATCTGTAATTGCAGGTAACGAATTTGGGTTTAGTGAAGAAGCAATATTAAATATTGTATGGACAGGAAAAAGCATCTCGCAAACCGAAGTTGCGGATATCTTAAAACCTAATTTATACGTACTTGCAGTAGGAGTAAGCAAATACGACAAAAAAGAATATATCCTTGAATATGCCGCAAAAGACGCCAAAGATTTTTCCGAAAAAATAGCACTTCAAAAAGGCGGATTATATAACAACGTAAATATAAAACTATTAACCGATGCCGATGCTACAAAAGATAATATCCTTGACGGACTGGACTGGATACAGAAGGAAACTACATCGCGAGACGTAGCAATGATATACATTGGAGGACATGGCGTAAATGATGCAACAGGTGTATTCTACTATCTACCCGTAAATGCAGATGTAGATTATATGAAACGAAGCTGTCTTATGTACTCGGATATTCAAAATACGGTATCTTCTATTGCAGGAAAAGTGATACTTTTTGTTGATGCTTGTCACTCCGGTAATGTTTTTGGAACAACAACAAAAAATATTGACGTCAATGCGTTTGTCAATGAATTAGCTAACGCCGAAAACGGAGCTATAGTTTTTACATCATCCACAGGAAAACAATATTCGCAAGAAAGCAGCGAATGGCAAAACGGAGCATTCACTGAAGCCCTATTGAAAGGAATATCCGGAGAAGCAGATTATAACAAAACCGGAATTATTACGGTCAAATATTTAGACGCCTACATAGCTAATAAAGTTAAAGAACTAACAAAAGGAACACAAGCTCCTACAACGATTATCCCGAAAAGCGTCCCCGACTTCCCGATAATTATTGTAAAATAAAATCTATAACATTAAAACTTTGGTAGCGTATAAAAATAGTGACCAAAATTCAAATTTACTGATTTTTC
>DYQJ01000089.1 GCA_020719345.1 Draconibacterium orientale
GAAGACTAAAAGAAGAAGCGAAACTACGCGAAGAAGAAGCGAAAGTAAAATTAGCATTAAAAATGTTAAAATATGGCGAGCCAATAGAGGAAATTGCTACAGAAACAGGTTTGAGTGTCGATAAAATTTTAGAATTAAAAACTAAAAAATGAAAATTACTCACATATTCTCAAAAAAAAAAGTACATGAAAAAAAACATTTTTTATGTACTTTTTTATCTTTGCAACTAAAAAAACAAGTAACATGACAACCGATAAAAACAAAGGTATAACAATCATTTACAATCAGTTGAACTTGCCGCAACAAATAGATTTTTCTGATGACGCAAGATTAATAAACATTTATACCGCAGATAGCACAAAAAAGATTACCTTTGTGTTTTTAGACAGTCAGTCGTTATATTCTATAAAAACACGACAATAACCAAGAAGATAAAATCAAATAAAAATTGTAAATTTGCGGATTTAAACATTAAACAAACCAATAAATGATAGATTTACAACAATATATTAAAGAATTGCAATTAGTGCCGATTGAAGAATTAACAGAGCATTCAAAACGTTCTGCCTTAGAATCACTACTGAAACAATCCGCTGAAGAATATCAAAATAAAGATAATCAAATAATTGTATTGCATGAACCTAAACGTAAAGAAAATTATGGCGCACCCGATTTTAAAATATATTCGGCAAGTTCTATAATTGGTTATGTTGAAAACAAAAAGGTTACAGAAATTCTTGACAAAATTTTAAAATCAGACCAAATAAAAAAATACCGTGAATTATCAGATAATATTCTACTTACAAATTATATTGACTTTGTTTGGATTAAGGGCGATTTGATAGAACGACAAACATTGTGCTATCTTTCTGATTTAGAAGACAAAAAATTTAAACTTGATACAAACAAAGAAGAAAAAGTAAAAACGCTTCTAAAAAAGTTTTTTTCGCAAGCACCAAAAGGAATCTCAACCCCAAAAGAATTAGCCATTGCCATTGCAATTCGGGCAAAAAATTTGAAAGAATATTTAACTGACGAATTAAATAAACAAAATGAAAATAAAGGAGCATTATACGATGTTTACGAAATTTTTAAAAATCATGTTTTTAATGAATTAACAATTTCAGAATTTGGTGATGCTTTTGCCCAGATGTTAGTTTACGGATTATTTCTTGCCAAACTAAACGCAGATACCAAAGAAGTTTCGTTGGAAAATGTGAAAAAATATATACCAACCACTTTTCAATTAATACACGAACTTGTCAGATACCTTGATGAATTGAATAGTGAAGACTATAATGAAACAAAATGGATAGTAGATGAAACAATATCTATTATGAATAATCTTGATTTGTATGAACTCAAAAAGAATTTGACTTTTACAAAAAAAATAAAAGATAATGAAAATATTGATACCGACCCGTATATCTATTTTTATGAAACATTCCTAACTGCGTATGATAGCAAATTAAGAAAATCAAAAGGAGTTTATTACACACCGCCACAAATTGTTAATTTTATAGTGCGCGCAATAAATAATGTTTTGCAAAACACATTTAAAATCACAACCGGCTTTGCAGACCGTAATGCAGTTACTGTTTTAGATTTTGCAACCGGAACGGGTACTTTTTTAATTGAAATTTTCAAACAAATTTTTGAAACTATTTCGCATGACAGCGACACAAAACGAGATTTATTAATAAGAGAACATATTCTTAAAAATATTTATGGTTTTGAGTATCTTATAGCACCTTACACAATTGCACATCTAAAATTATCGCAGTTTTTGAAAGAAAACGGTTATGAATTTCAAAAGGGAGAACGCTTACAAGTTTTTTTAACAAACACGCTCGAACCAATTGATAACCAAATAAAAATACCAATGTTTCCTGCATTAACACAAGAAACAAAACAAGCGCAGGAAGTAAAGAACAAACCAATTTTAGTTATTACAGGTAATCCACCATATTCGGGAGTTTCCAAAAATAACGGTACATGGATTAGTAATTTAATAAACGATTACAAATATATTGACGGCGTTTATTTTGACGAACGCAAACATTGGTTAAACGATGATTATGTGAAATTTATACGTTTTGCACAACACAAAATGCAAAAAGTAGAACAAGGAATAATTGGCATAATCACAAATCATTCATTTCTTGATAATCCTACATTTCGTGGAATGCGAAAAAGTTTAATGGATACCTTCGACCAACTTTATTTTATTGATTTACATGGTAATGCATCAAAAAAAGAAAGCACACCGGAAGGAAATAAAGATGAAAATGTGTTTGATATAAAACAAGGAGTGTGTATTTCGTTGATGATTAAAAAGAAAGACCTTGAAAAGAAAATTTATCACACCGATTTTTGGGGACAAAGAACACAAAAATATGATTTATGTTTACAAAATTCAATGGAAACAATTGATTTTAAAGAAATAAAACCAAATGCACCTTTTTATTTCTTCATACCCAAAACAGAAGTAGGTAAAATACAATATGATAAAGGTTGGTCTATTGACGATATTTTTAATTTGAATGTTTCGGGAATTGTTACCGCAAGAGATAGTTTGGTAATTGATATTGATAAGATTGAATTAAAAAAGAGAATTAACGACTTTATAAATCCAACATTTTCAGATAACGAATTAGTACAAAAATATAATTTAAAGAATACGCGAGGTTGGAAAATCTCAGAGGCTAGAAATATTCTTCAAAATGACAAAGAATTAGAAAAGTGTTATACAAAAATTTTATACAAACCATTTGATATAAGACATATTTTTTACCACAAAAATATGGTTGACTGGGGAAGACAAAATTTAATGATCAATATGCAAGAAAATAACATTGGAATTATTACTTCGAGGATAGTAAAAGATCACATTTTTTGTCATATATTAGTTTCTCAATTTATTACAAATACTTCATTATTAGCATCTAATACTGCTTCAAGCTCGTATTTTTTTCCGCTTTATATTTTAAAAAATGGTGTAGAAAAAACATTTTTTGGTCTTGCAGACTCACAAATTTCTTCCAGAAAACAAGAAGAAAAAAAGGAATTTACAAAAGTAGAAAATTTCAAACCCGAATTTCGAGAATTTATAAATAAGCTATATTCCACTCAAACAATTTTGAGTAACCCTGATATTGAAACCGACAATACAATTAAAAATTTACAAAAAGAATTAAAACAAATAGATAAACAAATTGTAAATTTTGAAAAACAAAATATTCCAAGCCAAACCATCAATGCACTTAAACAGGTTGCAGAGGAATTAAAAGCGCAAATAGAGCAGAAAAGTAACAAATTAACAGAAAATTGCATATCAGAAAATTCTAATTATCTGCCCATACCCGAACAAATTTTGGGTTACATTTACGCAATCCTTTACAGTGAAACATATCGTATTAAGTACGATGAATTTTTAAAATCCGATTTCCCAAAAATACCTTTTACTAAAGATGTTGCGATTTTTGAAAAAATATCAAATATAGGTTTGTCTTTAATTGAAAAACACTTAATGAAACCCGAAAAAATAAATCCGAAATATGCTAACATCGGAATTTACAAAGGAAAAGGGGATAATATTGTTACAAAAACACAACATATTGATAATAAATTATATATAAACAAAAATCAATATTTTGATGACGTACCAAAAAATGTATTTGATTTTTATATCGGTGGCTATAAAGTTTTAGACAAATACCTTAAAGACCGTAAAAACAGAAGTATATATAGTGATTTTGAACATATTGAAAAGATTATACGCATACTTGCTGACACCATAGAAACGAGACAAGAAATTGACAAATTAACAAATAAATGGATTTAAAAAAAATGGTTCTTGAATGATTTTTGTGGGAAATTAATTATCACGCAAAGACGCAAAGCAAATTAAACCAATATTTTAAAACTTTGCGACTTTGCGTGAAAATCACAAAAAACATTCAAGAATCTTACACTCAATTAATTTACTCTTTATTCATAGCGTTCCAACCTTGTGCAACTATCGGTATATAGTTTTCTTCTCCGGCAACCAAGAATAAATCGTTTTCGGCGTCTGTAATTTTTCCGATGATAGTTATCTGTTGAATTTCTTTAATCTTCTCATAATCTTTTAATTGGATAGTAAACAAGAGTTCGTAGTCTTCTCCGCCATTCATGGCAGTAATTATTTCGGGCAGATTAAATTCTTGTGCCATCTTTTCTGTTTCTTGTGCTATCGGGATTCGTTCTTCGTAAATTTCGCATCCAACCTTAGATTGTTTACAGATGTGAGTTATTTCGGAGGACAGTCCGTCAGATATATCTATCATTGCTGTCGGGATAACTCCTATTTTGTCTAAAATCTCGATGACATCTTTACGCGCTTCGGGTTTTAGTTGTCGTCTGAGAATATAGTCGTGTCCGGTCAGTTCGGGTTGTATTTGCGGATTGCTTCGGAAGATAGTGTTTTCACGTTCTAATAGTTGCAGTCCCATGTAAGCTGCGCCGAGGTCTCCTGTCACACAAATAAGGTCGTTTGGTTTGGCGGTATTTCTACAAACTGCTTTCCCTTCCTGCGCTTCTCCTATTGCTGTTATGCTGATACAAAGTCCAGTCAGTGAGCTTGAAGTATCTCCGCCAATCAAGTCTATATTATAATTTTGGCATGCTGCGTAAATTCCTTCGTATAGTTCTTGCAGTGCTTCGAGTGGAAATCTGTTTGAACAAGCAATTGAACATGTTATATATTTAGGAGTTCCATTCATGGCATAAATATCTGACAAATTGACAACTACAGCTTTATAACCGAGATGTTTTAAGGGACAGTAAGCGAGATTAAAATGTATTCCTTCTATCAATAAATCGGTAGTAATTAATGTATTATTAAGTGAAGGTTTAATGATAGCAGCATCATCTCCTATTGCTCTGATAACTGAATTGTGTTTTACAATATTGTTGCGGGTCAGGGTCTCGATGACCCCGAACTCGCCCAATTCAGATAGATTTGTTAAAGTAATATTCTTCTCTGACATGTCTTATTAATTAATTTTTAATTAGTTGCAATGTATTAATTTTATTATCATCGTTATAGATTTCTATAAAATAAATACCTGTTTTCAAATATTTGACCTCAAAAATTTGATTTATTTCAGTTCAGGTGAAGGTAGTTATTGTTTTACCGCTGATGTCTAATATTTTAACACAATTATATATTTGCGAGCTGCTGATATAAAAGTTATCGGAGCAAGGATTTGGTATTATATGACAATTATTAATATTATCTTTGATAGAATTAACAATTTCTATGGTCTTCACTTCGCTGTATGTTGTGTTTACGGAGTTCGTTGCAAAGCTGCGGATATAAATATTTCCAAAAATATTAGGTTTGAAATTAACTTGAAAAGTTCCTATTCCTTGTTCTTTTTCTACGGTATTATCTTCTGTAGTAGGTATTTTATTTAGTTTCCAACATATTCCGCGAATTAATTCGGGTTCTCCGCCGGTGTTTGTGACTTCGGCATCGCAAGTAATAGAATTATCTTGTAGTAAAGTAATGTTACTTAGCGTTACTTTTGGCTCGATAGGAGTTACTGTTAAAGTGGCATTTGCATAATTAAAATCATAATTATCATCTTCGCCACCTTTAATTTCTATAGGATATTCTCCGGCATCGCTGTCTATAAGTGCAGTTGTAGAGATTGTCGGCATTTTATCTATCATTTCTATGTTATCACCTTCTATGAGTCCTTCATATTCATAAATCAGCTCCGGATTTGATTGTTGATATTCACGAGTTTCATTTTTTGTAGAGAAAAGAATGAACACTTTATTTATAATAATATCAAATTCACAAATATCCGTTTGATTTTCAGAGTCATAAGCTGTCAGGACAATATTATATGTTCCTGCTTTTTCAGGTAAACCGCTAAAAGTTCGGGTATCGGAATCAAAGCTAAGCCATGCCGGTAGTTCGGAGTTGTCGGAGAGTTTAGCCGAATAAGTTAATATATCTTGGTCTGGGTCAACAAACGTATTTTCTTCAAAAGTGAACATAAATTCTTTTTTGTATGATGCTGTTTGATTATCTATATCTACATTAAGATACGGCGAATCGTTGACACTAATAACTTCTACATCAAATTTAGTAGAAATAGTACAACCGCTTTGGTCTTTTACAGTAACTTGTATTTCAGCTGTTCCATACAAATTTTGTGTAGGTTTGATAATAAGCAACTTATTTTCGTTTCCACTGATAGAAATATTTTCTATTTTAACGAGTTCCATATTTGTGCTTGTAAAAGATATATCTAAATTATCAAACGAAGTTTCTGCATCATTAATGACTATAGGAATTTGTATATCAATATTTTCGTCTGTTTGTTGATTTTGTATTTGTGTTATTGCAGGACCTTGCATAATAGTAAAATACTGACAAGATGTTTGCCCTATCACTTCGGGACTTGAGGCGAGCATTCTTATTCTATAATTTTCTCCACTTGGCAAATCCGCCGGAACTTGAGTTTGTATATTGAAAGGAATAGTATTTGCTTCCGAATATATCGTTGTGCTGTTAGTAAAATCGCCGTCTTTGTCCGAGAATTGTAGCGTAAAAATGTTGTCCGAATTATAATCTCCGGTGATAGCAAAATCAACATATAAATCTGCGTTGCTGCAATAGCTGTTAGCATATAATTCATATAAATTAATGAAATGCGGTTCTTCTATTTTCCATAATTCTATCCCTGTCAGCAAGTTTTTAGCCGAGAAATATATTTTTTTCTTCCATTGAAATAAATTTATAGGTTCGGCATCGTTCTCGTTTTCAACTAATTCTTCTAAAATTTGTGTCTCGCATTGTTCTCCATTTGTTATCCAGATTTCTCGTCCTGTAGCTATGTTGTTGGCAACAAAAAATAATGTGTTATCTATTGCGGCAAAGTCACTTGGAAAGGAAGATGCTTCTCCTGGATTTATATCAAAAAATAGTTCGGCAGTTTTATTAATGTCATCGTATTTATATAATTCATAACCACTTATATTGTCTGTCGCTGCAAAATATATTTGTCCTTGAAAATTTGTTAAATTCGAAGGAAATGATGATTCTTCTCCTTCATATATGTCTGCACACAAAGCTGTTCCTTCTTCTGTTCCGTCTGATGTCCATAGTTCGCGTCCATTTATTCCATCATCGGCGGCAAAATAAACTATTCCATCAATGTTCACCAATTGTTTTACATCTGCACTTTCAGTACCGGAGGACATATTAATATCTTTAAATAAAGATACTTGCGCCGATAATTGGAGACTAAAAAACAATACCAAAATTCCGAGAAAAAACTTTTTCATATTATAAGATTTAGGATTTATTTTATTACACAAATATATAAATTTTAAATTTATATATTCAAAAAAAAGAGTTTTTATGAAAAATTTTTTTTCTTTGCAAAAAAAAGATTAACAAAAAAATAAAACGATGTTAAATAAAACGATGTTGAATAAATGTGTGTTGTGTCCACGTCAATGCGGGGTAAACCGAAATAATGGAGAAAAAGGTTTTTGTAAGATGGACAACAAAATATATGTTGCCTCAGTTTGCGCACATAAAGGCGAGGAACCTGTTATTAGCGGAAAAAATGGCATTTGTAATGTATTTTTTGCACACTGCAATATGCAATGTGTGTTCTGTCAGAACTGCCAAATCAGTAATAATGAAATAGATATATCACAATATGAAATTTCATTAGAAGATTTGACAGATAAAATAATTAATATTTTAAATCAAAATATAAATATTCTCGGTTTTGTATCGGCTACGCATTGTGTCGTGCAGATGATAGAAATAATAACCGCACTTGCCGACAAAGGATATCATCCGGTAATAGTTTATAATACAAATGCTTATGATAATGTAACTACTTTGCGAATGCTGGAAAATATAGTAAATATCTATCTGCCGGATTTTAAATATATAGACTCTAATCTTGCCGCAGAATATTCCGAAGCGCCGAATTATCCTGAGGTATGCAAGCAAGCAATAAAAGAAATGTATCGTCAAAAAGGTTCATCTCTCATAACTGACGAGCAAGAGATGGCAGAAAGTGGACTAATTATACGACATTTAATATTGCCTAATCATTTAGATAACAGCCGCGAAATATTAAGATATATATCTGAAGAAATATCTTTGCGAGTTCACATCTCGCTGATGGCACAATATTATCCGACACATCGCGCTGCAAAATTAATAAACAGAAAAATAACTCGGCAAGAATATCAAGATATTATAGAATACATGGAAAAAATTGGACTCTATAATGGCTACTTTCAAGAAATGGAAAGCGCTGACAATTATCTTCCCGACTTTGAAAAAGAAAAAACTTTTGCCGAGTAAAAATAAATAAATAAAAATTAGATTAATAAATAAAATATTATCTACATTTATTACTTTAATTAACATAAAAAATAAGTATATGAAAATAAGCAAGATGATTAGTTTGTTTGTCATGGTATCAATGTTCACATTGGTATGCTTGGGGAGCGGGACAAAAAATTACGAGAAATGGAATACGTATAAAGATATTTATACTGGAGAAGAAGACATAGATATTATTTGTGAACAATTAGATGCTGATGTAGAAGCAGGAAAATTTGCTCTGACCGAGTTAGAAATTACATGCAGCAACGAGACCAAAGCCGTACTAAAAAAGTATTATGACAGCACTAAAGAACTGAAAATGTTTATTTACACTGCTTCATCAGATACTTATTATCAATATTATGTATATTATTTTGACGAAGGAAAATGTATTCAAGCATATTATTATGACGAAGAATATACTGAAACAGAAACTTCGCTAAGTGAATTTTATATGTATTGTGAAAACGAAGAAGTCTTTTCTGTTGTAGGAAAAGAAGATGCCGGAGACGAAACAGTGGTGAAAAATTTTGAAGACCAAGACGTTTATGAATACGACATTCAAGAAAACGATACTCAAGATATCACTGATGCCATAGAATTTTTCAAATCGTGTAAAACCGATGACGACCTGAGCGAATGGAGCTGTGGCGAATAGCGGTAAGATTGCAAAATATACTATAAACTGCAACTTGCCAAATTTGACAACTTTGGCAAGTTTTAATTACGAAACAATTACATACGAGTAAAAGTTAAAATTATACCTGTTTTGAGTATAATATTAAAATATCCCTAATATTTGTTTAATAAAATAGTATATCAATATCGGCTTAAATAATATCGGTATTACAAATCCTACACACGAACCCCAAAAATGCGCACTATGTCCTATATTGTCCGAAGACTTCTTTATCATGTATTGAGAATAAGCCAGATACAAAATAGCGAAAATAAATCCAGGAATCCGAACTGGAAGAAAAAACATACTTATCCCTATTAACGGATCAAAAAGAATACATGCAAATATAGCCGCCGCCACAGCACCGGAAGCACCTACAGCATTGTAATAATGATTGTTCTTATGTTTATACAAATCGGAGAGACTGGCAAGTGGAATGGACAAAAGATACAACAGTAAATACATAAATCGCCCCTTCAGACCAAAATATGCCACAAAATATTCTTCGGCTGCGGTACCAAAATAATAAAGCACGTACATGTTCATTAACAAATGAATCCAATCGGCATGCAAAAAACCATGCGAAATCATACGCCACCACTCCTTGCGGTGATATACCATGTACGCATTAAACTTCAGCTTATTGAAAAGACCACCATTGCTGGAACGATTCAAAAAACTACTATTCCCCTGATTAGGAAAAGACAGCAACGAAAGAATTACCGTCAATATTATTAACACTATAGTATTTGAAATAACCATATTCTATAAAATTAATTATTCATTATTCTCTAAATTTATATACAAAGTTAAATTTTCTTTTTTTATTACAAATAAATTTTCGCTTTTTATTCAAATTAAATTTAATATTTGTTGCAAATACTCATCTATTTTTTGTGTCTGTTTTGACTTTGCGATATTGTATGCTGCGAGCGCGTTACCGAGATAATATCTCTGAAAAAATGGTAAAACAGATATTAACATGTCAATTTTGCCAAAGTTTTTAAGTGTGTAATAACAGACATAAATAAGAAATGTATTTAAAAACAACGCATTAGCACTTTTCCTATATTCCAAAGACATTAATTGTCCCAAACCGGGTAGCAACATACTTGCTGCAAAATAAATATTAAGATTTTTATTACTCTCGTCTATAGTATGTTCTATTATTTTGTCCAGATTTTGCTGTTCTGCCGAAGTGCTATCACTTATTACAAGCGAAAAATATTTGTGTGCATTTAGATAATTCCCCATTTTATAATGACATATACCGAGATAGAAATGTTTACGTTGTTGATTTTCTGTATTTAATGAGTCCGGCAAACTATACAAAGTAGTCAGTGCAAAATAAAAGTCGGCTTTTTTAAGATACGAATTGACTATTTTAAATTTAATATCTATCTTATTATTCTCCGTTATATTTTCGGTTGCAATGGCATTGTTATAATATTCTATCGCCTTAGAGAAATTATTTTGAGCATAATAAATATCGGCTAATCTTTCATGGGCAAGACTATTTTCTGCATGAAAAAAAATCACGCGCAAATATTCTTGCTCGGCAGCAATTATTTCGTGTGCCGCAAACAGACTGTCGGCATATTTGAAAATTATTTCTACCGATTGACAATTAGCGTTTGTATAAAATAAGCTAAATATTATCGTATAAAAAAATATAAACTTGTTTTTCCTTTTCCGTAACATGTTTTTGATTATAATTAATAGCTTGTTTGTAACTCCCGTAAATATTTGCCGCATAAAATGTTACTGCCATTCCGCCAAAGAACAAAGTATAAAGATTTTCTATCCCTTTTTTTTGATAGGCACGATAGCTGCTCCATGAGTTGATACTTACTAAAAATAAACTGAATAAACCATCACGTCCACGTTGTGCATATATCTTACCACTTCCGGGAACAAGAGTTGATAATGAGGCTGCTAAGAAAGGAATTTTGCGTTTTGGCTTGCTCATCGCAATTAGATACAAATTTTCGTTAAGCGAATCTTTATTTTGTGAGGCAAACTTCTGTGACTCAGCATATTTCTTTTCATATATCAACAAACAAATTTGTAAATTATTTTTATCTTCAAGATTAATAAAACGAGCCGAGTCTAAAATCATCTGGGCTTCCGCGAAAGAAGAATTTAATATAAGAAGGAAATAATATTCCTTAAATATCTCATTTTTAATATATTCGTCTTTTAAAACAATCTCTGGATACCATTTTTTACAATATTGTAAAGCAGCTTCATAATTTTGAAGATGACGAAATGATTTAATCAATTTAATTTTAGAATCTATATCCGTAGAGTCCAAGAAAATTACTCGTTGTAATTCTATAACTGCAAAGTTGTACTCTTTGTTTTGGTACAGATGAGAAGCATATTTTCGCGAGTTTTCCAGATTGTAGATGTCTTGAGAAACTACTATTGAGAAGCTAAAAATAAACGTCAAAAAGACATAAAATTTTATCACATTATTTAATATTTTTGTATTTAACAATAAACTCATACGCATCTTGTATCTGTAAGAATTGCTGTTTTGCTTCTATAATTTCTTGCTCTGTTGCATTTATCATCTTGTCGGGATGATATTGTTTGACTAAATTCCTGTAAGCTTTTTTTATGTCCTGTTCCTCAGCATCTTCGGTCAGGTGCAGGGTTGCATAAGCATTTCGTAGCTTGTATATGAGCGCATAATTGATGGATTGATTTTGAGTCTGCTGCTCCGGTTCGTCTTTTGGAATGAACAGATTTTTAATATTATTGTAATAACCCTTAGAAATTTTAAAATGAGATAGAATATATTTCATTCTATGCTCGTCTCGCTCTGTTATAAAACCTTTGGAGGCGCTGAGTCCATATAACAAATAGAACAAATATTTAAGCTGATGCTCGGTCAAAAACCAATATGCGCGCTCGCAAAGTCCCTCTAAATCAAAGTTCTCGCCTTCGTAGAAAATAATTTTACTGCGTGTAATGTCCACAAAACGCGGCAACTCGCGTTTAGTATAGTAATTTTCAATAAACTTATATTCTATTTCACGAAACTCGGTATTTTCTTTATTGATAATAACGGAGGCAAAAGAAAACAATAGTTCATTAAAATTATTCATCTTTAAGCTCCGATATTTCTTATTAGATTTGTTTATAATTTGCATTCGCGTAAGAATCAATAATATAGAAATTAAAAGGAGTGGAAAACTAAAAAATAAAGTTCCTTTAAAGCTATGATTAAAATCGTGGTCATCGGAATGCTCCACGACATAAATTACGTTATTTATAAAAATCAAAAAAGCGGCGGCAAAGTACAGATTCCAGCTGCTCTCTTTCAAATAATCTAAAAGATTAAACTGCTTAAACATTTGGCGTAATAAGAACATGAAGAGGAAAATATTTATTATAGTAAACAACGTACTTAAAAGGGCATCACCGGTATTAGCGAGCGAGAAGAAGAAAGTTACTAATACGGTAGCAATAAAAAGCAGTGCTTCTATTTTGTAATTCATTGTATTTTAGCGATTAAACAATTTTGCCGTCTTCCAATGTTATTATGCGGCGTGCCTTCTTCATGACGCGCGAGTCGTGAGTAGAAAAAATAAATGTTACATTTTCTTCTTTATTAAGTTTTTCCATGATGTCTAATAATGTAGCCGTTGACGAAGAATCCAGATTTGCTGTCGGCTCGTCAGCGAGGATAAACTTCGGTTTAGATGCCAAGGCACGTGCCACTGCAACCCGTTGTTGTTGTCCGCCGGATAATTTATTGGGACGACTGTTTATTCTATCGCCAAGTCCTACGGCTTCTAACAGCTCAACGGAACGTTTATGACGCTCAGCTTTACTGCGTCCTTGCATGTGCATAACAAATTCTACGTTCTCTTTTGCGGTCAAAACAGGAATTAAATTGTATGCCTGAAAGACAAAACCTATATTACGCATTCTAAAATCAATTAGCTTAGAAGGACTTAGCGTTATCATATCTGTACTGTCAATAATTATACTACCCGAAGTAGCCACGTCAAGACCGCCGAGCAAATTCAAAAAGGTTGTCTTCCCTGACCCTGATGGTCCCACGATTGCAGCAAACTCGCCGGTTTCAAACGACAAATTAACATTGTTTACCGCATGAACTTCTAACTCGTTCTCTTTATATATTTTATTCAAATTTTTCACTTCTATTATTTTCATAGCTACAAATTATTTGGAACTGTAATTTTTCCAGTGATAATACTTATCCTAATTTATATG
>DYQJ01000090.1 GCA_020719345.1 Draconibacterium orientale
TATATGAAAAATTAGTAAATTTGAATTTTGGTCACTATTTTTATACGCTACCAATAAATTGATATGAAAAAATATCAAAGTATAATAGTTTTTGCAATACTTTTAGTTGCAATTGTTAGTTTCCCTGCGTTTTTATCGGCACAAGCTCCTTTTGACCCGCCTAATGGTGGTGGCGCACCTCTTGGAGGTCCTGTAGGTGTACCTATTGATGGTGGATTGTCTGCACTAATTGTTGCCGGAGTAGCATTGATAGCAAGAAAGTTCTGGAAGAATAAGAAGAATACTAATGCAAACGGCTAAGATAGTTTAAAGTTAATACTTATTTTATTAATCAGCTCCGTTATTTGTTATACATCAGTCCGATTTGATAACTGCGTTATTAAATCGGACTGCTTTTTTTCTGTTTTTCGTCTGGATTTTTCGGAGGTGTGACTTATCATTTCGTCAGCTTTTTCTTGGGTAATGTAACCTATTTGTCTGAGTATATTAGTCGGAATATTTGTTTGTGCGAAGTATGTCTTGTTGTCAATTTTAAGTCCGAATACTCCTTCTGGTGTTAGCCGAGTGTTTCTGTCTTTTTTGAGATGAGTAATGGCAAAAAAATACTTTGCCTTAGAGACAGAAGATACTGCAATAATCAAAGGTCGTATCTTATTCATATTTTTAGCGAGAACTATTACATTTTCCATATTTATTTAATAAAAAATTTTGGCATGTTTCATTTATTAGGTTAAACTTCTTTGCGAGACTCTGCGTGAAATATTTGATTATCAATTTCTTGCAGAGTTTTGCAAAGTTTTTCGCAGAGTTTCGCAAAGAAAAAAGTGTAAACTACTTTTAAGCAGTTATGAAAGATGCCAAAGTTTTGCGAAAAACAATAAAAAAACTTTGCCAAAGTTTTCAACTTTGGCAAAGTTGCCATTTATAGTATAATAATCTATTAGCTGTTTTCTTTACTAATTTGATTTAACGCGCTTCCGTATTTGAACCAAGTAATTTGATTGTCGTTATAAGTATGATTAACAATAATTGTTTCTTGTGAACCGTCTTCGTGTTTTACAACCAAAGTAAGCGGTTTATTAGGGGCAAAATCTTTTAAATCAATAAAGTCAAAGGTGTCTTTTTCTTGTATCTTATTGTAGTCTTCTTTATTAGCAAAAGTAATTGCGAGCATACCTTGTTTTTTCAAATTAGTTTCATGTATTCGTGCAAAAGAACGGACGAGTATAGCTCTTACGCCTAAGTGTCGTGGCTCCATTGCGGCGTGTTCGCGAGATGAACCTTCGCCATAGTTTTCGTCTCCTACTACTATACTTACGATGTCGTGTTCTTTGTAAGCACGTGCTGTAGCTGGAACTTCGGCATATTGATTAGTTACTTGATTATATATCTTATTTGTCTCATTATTAAAATAGTTTACTGCACCGATGAGCATGTTATTAGAAATATTATCTAAGTGTCCTCTATATTTTAACCATGGACCTGCCATAGAGATGTGGTCGGTAGTGCATTTTCCTTTGGCTTTGATAAGCAGTTTTGCACCTATCCAATTTTGTCCATCCCATTGTTTGAACGGCTCTAATAGTTGTAGTCTGTCTGATTTTACATCTACTTCTACAGTTAATTTACTGCCGTCTTTAGCTGGTTCTCGGTATCCTATATCTTCGGCGTCAAAAGCTTTTATAGGGAGTTCTAAACCTTTTGGTTCGTCGAGTTTTACTTTCTCGCCTTTTTCGTTAATCAGATAATCTGTTATAGGGTTGAAAGTTAGGTCTCCTGCGATGGCAAATACAGTGACCATTTCCGGTGATGCTACAAAAGCAAAAGTATTAGGGTTTCCATCATTTCGTTTGGCAAAATTTCTGTTGAAAGATGTGATTATAGAATTTCTAAGTTTCTTTTCGGCGCCAAATCGTGTCCATTGTCCTATACATGGTCCGCAAGCATTAGCCAGCACTTTACCGTTGATTTTAGCAAAAGTATCTAATAATCCGTCTCTTTCGGCGGTGTATCTAACGAGTTCTGAGCCCGGTGTTATTGTATATTCGGCTTTAACGATGAGATTTTTTTCTACGGCTTGTTTAGCAAGGTCTGCGGCGCGTGTCAAATCTTCATAAGAAGAATTAGTGCAAGAGCCGATGAGTCCGACTTCTAATTTAGCAGGATAATCATTTTCTTTTACGGCTTTAGCAAACTCGGAGAGTTTCCATGCTTTGTCTGGAGTAAATGGTCCGTTGATATGTGGTTCTAATTCGGACAAGTTTATTTCTATCACTTGGTCAAAATATTTTTCTGGTTGTAAATAAACCTCTGGGTCTGCTGTCAAATGTTGTGCAACTTTTTTAGCTTCGTCGGCAATTTCTTGACGATTTGTGCAACGCAAGTATTCATCAATTTTTACATCGTATCCGAAGACAGAAGTTGTGGCGCCTATTTCTGCTCCCATATTGCAAATAGTTCCTTTTCCTGTGGCGGAGATGCTGAGAGCACCTTCTCCAAAATATTCTACAATGCAACCTGTTCCACCTTTGACAGTTAATATACCTGCGACAGCGAGGATAACATCTTTTGCGGAAGTCCAGCCGTTAAGTTTGCCGGTTAATTTGATACCTATGAGTTTAGGAAATTTTAATTCCCAAGGCATTCCAGCCATCACGTCTACTGCATCTGCTCCTCCTACTCCGATAGCTATCATTCCTAATCCTCCGGCATTTACGGTGTGCGAGTCAGTTCCTATCATCATTCCGCCGGGGAAGGCGTAATTTTCAAGAACTACTTGGTGTATGATACCTGCTCCTGGTTTCCAAAATCCTATACCGTATTTGTTGGAGACCGAGCTTAAAAAATTATAGACTTCTTTATTAACTTCGTTTGCAATTTCGAGGTCTTTGGTAGCACCTATTTCGGCTTGAATTAAGTGGTCGCAATGTACGGTGGAAGGTACGGCTACTTTGCTTTTTCCTGCCATCATAAATTGTAACAGCGCCATTTGAGCAGTAGCATCTTGCATTGCTACTCTGTCGGGAGCGAACTCAACGTAATCTACAGCACGAGCATACCCTTTATTTGCAATCCCCTCGGATAGGTGGGCATACAAAATCTTTTCGGTGGCACTCATCGGGTGACCTAATACTTGTCTTGCTCTCTCTACCTTGTTAGGTAATTCATTGTAAACCTTCTTTATTAAATCAAAATCAAAAGCCATAATTTATATTTTTTTATTTTGTTTATAATTCTTACTCGTTATTTATTTTTTTGCAAAGGTAACACTTTTTTATTTATTTACAATTATAAATAGAATTTGATAAATATATTTTTTTGGAAGATATATAAATCATTATTATATAATATGTTATAAAAAGTTTTTTTTATACGAACTCAAAAGTGTTGAGAATAAAGCAAAGTAAAAAGTTAATGCTAAATTATTTTAAATTGACTAACCATTTAAGGTTGTTTAATAGTAATGTTTTTTAGGAGAATACAGCCGAAGTTGTCAATAATATTAACGGAATAATCTCCTGGTGCGAGATGATCTAAATAATTTGTCTCGGCTTCGTTGTTCCATTTATATCTGTAAGGTGTTTCTCCGCCTGATACTTTCAGCGTTATTTTGCCATCATTTTTATCTGAGGCAGTGGGAGGGGTGACTTCTATATCAACAATCAATTCACTTGTGGGATTGCTTACATCAAAAGTTTTTTCTTTGGTGCAATTTTTGGCGTCAGTTACTTTGATAGTATATTTTCCGGGTGCTAAGTTGGTCAGGTCTTCGTCTGTTTTACCTGTTGACCACTTGAATTTATAAGGCGCCGTTCCTCCATATACGTAAATGTCTATTGCGCCGTCTTTTTTTCCGAAGCAGGTGACATTTTGAGTGCTTGCTTCAATAAGAATTGGTCCTTCGGGTTGCAGAATTTTTATTGTTTTTTTAGCAGTGCAATTTTTAATATCTTTTACTTCTATGGTATAAGAGTTTGCTAATAAATTATTTATATCGGCAGTTGTTTCGCCGGTATTCCACTTGTAAGAGTAATCTGGTGTTCCGCCGGTGACTTTTAATTTTATCTCGCCTGTTTTTTCGTTAAAACAATCTACATCTGTTTTTGTATAGTTGATGATAATAGAATCTTGTGGTTGTGAGATAGTTAAAGTTTTTGTAGCAACACAACCGCAATTGTCGGTGACTGTTAAAGTATAATTACCTGCTTGCAAATCTTTGATATTTTTGTTCGGAACTCCGTTTGACCATAAGAAATTATACGGTGTGCATCCTCCTGTTACAGTTGTAAATACTTCGCCATCAGCGGCATCTTTACAAGTAACATTGCTTGCGGCAAATACTATTTCTAATGCAGTCGTAGGTTGTACTACGGTGGCGATTTTTTCTTTCAAACAGCCATGCTTGTCGGTTAATAATAATTTGTATTCGGCGGCTTTCAAATTGAGCGCTATCGCATTGGTATCTCCGTTTGACCATTTATAAAAGTACGGCGGTGTTCCTCCTTTGGGGGTTGCTTTCAATTGTCCGTCTTCTCCGTCAAAACATGTTGTTTTTGTATCTTCTATAGTTACATTTAACGGGTCTTTCGGTGCAATTATCTGCAAAGTATCAGTTTTGATACAACGATTAGCATCACGTAGTATGACTCCGTAAATTCCTTCAGATAGATTTTTTATGGAGTTTGCTACCGAGTCGTTTGACCATATAACAAAATAAGGCGGTATTCCTCCGCTTGGGTCGAGTGCTAATTCGCCGTCACGTTTTCCGTAGCAGCTGATATTTTTTATTAGCGGATTCATAAAAAGCGAGTCTTGTGGTTCGGAGACAGAGAATCCGCCATTTATTGTGCTTCCTTTGTTGTCGGTGACCAAAACGGTATATGTTCCTGTTACGAGTCCTTTTAAATCTTCATTGGTATTAGAATTGCTCCACAAATAAGTATAGTCTGGGATTCCGCCGATTACGGTCAGATTGATTGAGCCATTTTTACCGCCTCTGCAGCTGACATGTTTGGTATCAAAGTTCAATGACATGGGAGCATAATATTTGTATTTTATTTTTACAAGATAACCTGCATTGTTGACTTCGGCTATTGCAACCGGTATTTCCTGGTCTTTTGCGTACCAGGAGTAAGTGGTTTGCACAAATTCTTTGTCAAATCGTGGTGCTGGAGTCCAACCGTAAATGCCGTACTGGTATGCTTTAATTTTCTTTTTTTGTACATTTTTCTCGCGAATAGTTTGATATGTTCCTTGCGGGGTAGTAACAGTTCCGTACTTATCAAATGTTGTAGACTCTATCAAAAAAATATCTGCTCGCACAGAGTCTATTCCGTCTACGAGTGAGTATGGTGTTTTAAACTTCTGATAAACAGTGTCCGCAAACGAGAGTCCTATTTTGATAGGAAATTCATATCTTACTATATGTTGTTGAAACGGTACCAAAGCAGGAGCATCTAAGTTGAGATAGTCCCCTATTAGTCCAACTTTTACTAATCTTTCGGAAGAGAGATGATAATATTCCATTTCGGTGAATCCAAAATAACGAACATAATTGGAAGAGTCAAAAAAATCACCGTATCGTGTTTTTGTTGGGCTTAGATGGCGTATTGTGTCGTAGTCGTCAATTTTGAGTGAGCTGAAGTCCCAGCTGTCAGTTCCGAAATTTTCAAGTTTGATTTTATCTTTTGTAGAAAATACATCTATTGCCATGATAAAATTTTGTCCTATAGGTGCGAAATCAGCTGAGTCTAAGACTATTTGAGATTTTATATTCCCGATAAAAAAAGATATGTTTATCAAAAAAAGTAATA
Organism: Draconibacterium orientale; assembly: GCA_020719345.1. GTDB lineage: Bacteria > Bacteroidota > Bacteroidia > Bacteroidales > DYQJ01 > DYQJ01. The sequence goes on from DYQJ01000090.1 coordinate 5,814, forward strand.
GCTTTTTCATATAGATATATTTGTATATTTCATTTTTCTACACAATAATAACAATATTTTTACCACAAAGGTATGAAAGAAATGAAAGTTTTTTCATTCCTTTTTATTCTTATGAAACTCTGCATATAGGTCAAAGAATGCGATGAAGAACAAATCGGCTAGGTGTCGGTACCCTTTTTCACTAAAATGCACTTTGTCTGCTGCCATCAAGTCGGCTTTGTACCATTGTAATGATGAGTTATATCCTCCCATGACAGAGTATATGTCCCAGACAACTGTATTGAACTCTTTTGAGACTTTAAAAACTACATCTTTTTGTTGTTGCGTGGCTATATTTGCTTTTTTGCGATACAAATAACAGTCGTTTGGTACGATAGTTATTATTGCTACTTCTTCTAATATGCTGTTTATTAAGTTGATAAAGTTAATGTAATTTTTATGGTAGACCGTCGAGTCAAAATTAGCACTATATCCATCATTTGTTCCGAGTGCGATGATTATCAAATCGGGATTGAATACTTTTAATTGTTGTTCAAATATATTTCTGTCAGCTTTTAGATACGAGTCTATTCTTGCGCCGTTTATACCTATGGGACTGAAAACTACGCCGGAGATGTCAGACTCTAAAATTATTCCGTATAAAGTAAAATAATTTTGATAGGAGTAATTTCGTTTCAAGCTAAACGACACTTCGGTGTAATAATCATTGATTAAAAACTCGGTATATCCTTCTTCTGCATGTATAACTCTTTTAAAGACAGCGGTATCTAAATTCAAATTGATTGTATAACTTGTAGAGTCAGTAGAGTGCAAAACTTTTATTATATTAAAAGAATGTTTCCATGTCTGGTCGCGATTTTTTAATTTGACAGTAAAATTAGCAGATGAATCTTTTGTAGTTGCGGAGATACCTGTTAGTCCGAGTTTACATTCTTTGAGTTCTACATTTCGGCAGGCAGTCCATATTTTCGTATATTCTATGGAGTAGTCCCAGGGGTTGTTGCTGTTAGCCATACGAAACGGGAAAATATAACCGCGCGAGGCATTGTATCCGTAGTCTAATGTTTGAAAACGTTTGCGAAGTTGACCGGTAAAAATGTCGGCTTGTGTGTGCGAGGCGCCTATCTGTAAGATTTTTATTTGTCCACTTCCGTAGAGCATCATCGTGTCAAATTTATGGAACAGATGTTCAAAATTAGTGCTATCCCCTAAAATATACATCTGATTGGTGTCGTAATCTACAAAATCATAATATGGTATATCATAGGGGTCGTTCTGCGAATTGACAATCTGTATAAAATTGCCGAGTAATAAAAAACATACTAAAAAACAGTTTTTTTTCATAATAAAGAATTAGAAAATTTTGTACAAAAATATGAATTTTAAATTTAATTAACAAAAAAAATTAAATAAGCCAAAAGCAGAGTTATTTTTTGTACCAGCTTATTAATATTCTGTTTTGTTTATTGTAAAAAAAATTGAATATTTTATCTAACATTCTCCACGTATTAAACCCTAAAAAACGAAAAATTTTATATAATCTGAAATATGCAATAAATTTATTGGCGAAACGCTGATATTCTATTTTTGAAATTTGTGGATTCTGAAATAAAGATATTAATTTATTCTCGTCAAAGGAGTGAATGTGTGATGAAAGTGGAGTTAATTGATTACAATGCACACATAATGAATATTTTAGTTTCTCTTTATAAGGCGTTGTTACGATTAATTTTCCTTCGGGTTTTAAGATATTAAACAAATTAGCTATGAATAATTGTGGATTGGCTACATGTTCAATAATTTCACTCGCTATTATACAATCAATGCTGTTTGCTTTGAAAGGTAAATTAAAAGCATCGGCAACAACGCCATAATGATTAGAAAAAGGATATATTTCCAATGCCTTTTTAACATTAGTGACCGAAATATCCATTGAAATTACGTTAATCCCTTTGGTACAGAATTTCTTAGCTACCCATGCACTACCACAACCTACATCTAACAATATTTTAGCAGTTTTACTTACATGCGCTTCAATATATTCATTCACACGTTTTTCTTCGTCCTGTGTTGCTCCGCCTTTGTGAGAGAAATAGTCAAAAACTTCTGCATCTTTCTGATAATGTTCTACATAATTAAATTCTGTTTTTGTCGCTAAATGCAATTCGGATTTAGGAGTATCGTTTTTAGAATTATTTTTTAACAAAATAGGAATATTATCTATTAATTCAAATTCTTCTCCTGCACTATTTTTCAAATTCTTTTCTTGCAAATCCAAAATTAAGTCGCTTTTATCTTCCGGTGAACATAAATATTTTAAGAGATTCGCTATTTTGTCTGTATTCATTGTTATTTTTTAAAATAAAATTTTGTCTGTGTTCGGGACTGGTTTGTTTAATTCAAAACTTATCTGCTACCGAATAGCACTTAATTTTGCAAAAATAAAAAAATAATTTTAATCTCACAAGAATAAAAAAATAATTTTAATCTCGCAAAAAGTGAGTTCTCAATGGTCTGTCAAAATCTGTCAAAAATAAAAAATATTTACGAAAAAGGTTGTTTTTTAAATAATTGATTATCTTTGCAAAAAAGATACTCCTAAAAAATAAAGATAAAAATATTGGTATCTATTTAAGTAGATTATATTATTTATTATCAATTAATTAACAAATAATTATGAGAATTTAGAATTTTAGCAACGTAGTTGCGAAATCTTTGTAGAAAAAAATTAGCATCAATTGCAGACGATATAAAATATTGATTAAAAAAGATTTCGCAACTACGTTGCTATTTTGGTGTGGATGTTATTTATTTTCTACAAAGATTACGCAGCTACGTTGCTAAATAGTTACAAATATTGTATGTTTTATAAATACAGGGTAGCAGAAAACTGAACAAAGTATGCATCATTTTAAATTTTATTTCTATGAAAAAGAATCTTTTATTATTATTTGTTGTTTTAGCGTTTTTTCAAATTGGTTTTTCTCAAACAGCCGATTTATATCTGGGATTAACTCCGCCGGGTTATACGCCGGAAATTTTTGCTCAGGGAATTATATCATTGCCAGACAGAAATGAACGGGTAATAACATTTTCTCCTTCCGGACATGATATTTTCTTTGCAATAGGTGACTGGCCTACACGCAAAACTTTATATATTCAGTATAAAGATGGTGCCTGGACAACTCAAGATACTGCGACCTTTTCAAAAGGACGTTCTGCCGAAGAAACTTTCTTCTCGTTAGACGGAAATAGAGTTTATTTTTATGCTTATCCTCCCAGCTCTACATATAATCCGGATATTTACTATAGTGAAAAAATTGATGGAGTTTGGAGTAACGCTATAAGTGTAGGCAATACTTTAAATACAACTGGTGAAGAGTATCATCCTAATATTGTAAATGATGGCTCAATATATTTTTCAAAAAGTACTGGTAAAACTTGGAGAGCGCAGTTTAATGGTGAAACTTTTGAGCCAAGTGTAATTTTACCTACAAATGTAAATTCCGTTTGGGGTGACCATTATGTTGCTCCGGATGAAAATTTTATGATATTTACATCTGCCAAAGCTGGCGGTTTCGGAAGTTCAGACCTTTATATATCTTTTAGAAATTATGATGGCTCTTGGACAACTCCTCAAAATATGGGAACTCCAATAAATACATCGGCTTTCGAAGGTTCGGCAGATATTACTCCTGATGGTAAATATATGACTTATAACAGAGACTTAGGTGGAAACAATGAAATTTACTGGGTTTGTGTAGAAAATACAATAGAAGAATTAAGAGCTACAAGTGGGGTAATGTATGAAGCAGATACATATCTGGGATTTACTCCGCCGGGTTATACTCCTGAAATTTTTGCTCCCGAAATTGTATCTTTATCTACACGTAAAGAACGAGTAATAACATTTTCTCCTTCCGGACATGAAATTTTCTTTCAAACAGGTAGCTGGCCCACAACAAGCATAATGTATGCTCAGTATAAAGATGGAGTTTGGACAACTCCGGAAGTTGCTTCTTTTTCAACTGACCAACCGGTAGGCGAACCTTGCTTTTCCAAAGATGGTAATAAAGTATATTATTATGCTTTTCAACAAGGTTCGTCCTCAAATTCAGATATTTACTATAGCGAAAAAGTTGATAACATTTGGAGCGAACCAATATCTGTTGGTAGTGTTATTAATTCTAATACTGATCAATACCATCCTGCTGTAATAGAAGACGGTTCAATGTATTTTTCAAATTACGCAGGTAAAGTTTTTCGTTCACAATTTAACGGAACAAACTACGAAGAAGAAATAGCAATACCTGATAACGTAAACTTTGGTAGTAACGTATGGGGAGACCATTATATAGCTCCAGATGAAAGTTATATGGTTTTCGGTGCAATAAAAACCGGCGGATTTGGAAGTAACGATTTATATATTTCTTTTAAAAATTCTGATAATTCTTGGACAGAACCTCAAAATTTTGGTAATACAATCAATACAGCCGCTAACGAATTTGCGCCAGATATTACTCCGGATGGAAAATATATGACCTATGACAGCAATAGTGACATATACTGGGTGGCAGTAGAAAACACTATTGAAGAGTTAAGAGCTACAAGCGGTGTGATAATTACCATCAAAGATAATGATTTAAGAGGGCAAGAAATTAATATTTTTCCTAATCCGAGCAAAGGGAAAATTAATATTTCGCTTGGCGAGATGACATCTGAAGAAATTAATATTGAAATAACTGACATATTAGGAAATGTAATATTGTCAAAATCTTATAGTGGGATAACTGAAACTACCATAGATTTGACAGGAAATTATAGAGGAATTTATTTCTTAAAAATAAGTTCTAACGGCAAGATATTAAATAAGAAGATTTATTTACAAAACTAATTGAGTGTATATGCCAAACTCGGCGAGAAATTAAACACAAATATTTCACGCTGAGTTTCGTAAAGAAGTGTAATCTAATAAGTGAAACATGCCCTAATTTTGCAGAAATAAAAAAATAATATAAAATATTTGTTTGTTTCAAAAAATATATACATTTGTTGTATCAATAAGAATATAATAAGTTTTCAAATTGTATAACTTTAAAATAAATTAAAATGAATTTAGAATCAACGTTTGATGGTTTAGATTACGAAGAAGAAGAATACGAAAACAACGAAGAAACAGAAGAAGAAGATGAAGAATTAGCCGAGTTGAGAGAATTGGAAGAATTAGAAGAATTGGAAGAGTTGGAAGAATTAGAAGAGTTGGAAGAATTAGAGGAGTTGGAAGAATTAGAAGAATTGGAAGAATTGGAAGAGTTGGAAGCATCTGAAGAGTAATTATACTATAAACTGCAACTTTGCCAAAGTTTTCAACTTTGGCAAGTTTTAATTACGAAACAATTAGATAAAAATAAAAGTTAAAATTATAACAGTTTTGAGTATAGTTAAAATTAAACTGCAAAAAAGTAAAAAATGAGTACAATAAATCAAATACTAATTATCAGACTATCAGCATTGGGCGATGTCGCGATGACTGTCCCGGTAATAACTCAATTAGTAGCACAAAATCCCGAGCAAAATGTCGTTATCCTGACCAAATCTAATATGAAAGGTCTGTTTGAAGATATAAAAGGCATACAAATAGTTGCTCCAGATTTTAAAAAAGATTATATAGGAATATTTGGAATCCTCAAACTTTTTCTTTTTTTGCGAAGAAATTTTAATATAACTAAAATTATTGACCTCCACAATGTATTACGAACTAAAATATTAACCTTTCTATTCGCCGTTTGTCTAATAAAGACTTTCCGTATAGAAAAAGGAAGAAACGAAAAACAGAAACTTACCCGCCAAAAAAATAAAATCCGTACCCAGCTAAAACACTCTACTACAAGATATGCAGATGTCTTGTATAAAGCAGGTTACAAGTTTAATTTAACGCATAACTTTAAAACACCGATACAAGCGCCGGTGACAGATTTGATACAGCTTTTTAAACTTAATACCGCCGATAAAAAAATCGGGATAGCGCCATTTGCTTTTCACAAACAAAAAATGTATCCGCTTGAAAAAATGGAAAAAGTTATAGCCGAGCTCAACAAATATAATCTTCGCATATACATCTTCGGGGGAGGCACCAACGAAAAAATAACCGCAGAAGAATGGCAAAATAAATATGACAAGGTGACCTCTTTAATAGGAAAAATAAAAATGGCAGATGAAATTAAGATTATTAATTCGCTTAATTTAATGATAACTATGGACTCGGCAAATATGCACCTCGCCGCACTGACAAATACCAAAATAATATCTATCTGGGGCGCTACGCATCATTTTGCCGGTTTCTCCGCATACACTGAAACCGACAAAAATATTATTATACAACAAGATAACATTGATTGCAGACCATGTTCGGTGTTTGGTAACAAAAAATGTTACAAAAAAACGATAGAATGTTTAACTTCTATTAATGAAGAAATTATTATTAATCAAATTATACTGCAATTAAATAATTAAATAGGTTCTTGAATGATTTTTGTGGAAAATTAATTATCACGCAAAGACGCAGAGACGCAAAGTAAAGAAAAAAGGCATCTTTCATTTATTAGTTTACACTTTGCGGAACTTTGCGTTTTTAACTCTGCGAAACTCTGCGTGAAAATATTTGATTATCAATTTCTCGCAGAGTTTCGCAAAGTTATTCGCAAAGTTTCGCAGAGAAAAAAGTGTCACTACTTTTAAGCATTTATGAAAGATGCCAGAAAAAATATAATGATTTTTGTGGAAAATTAATTGGTAGCGTATAAAAATAGTGACCAAAATTCAAATTTACTGATTTTTCATATATACAAATATTTTTTTATATATCTGATTTTCAATAATATAACATTTAAAATGTATATACAAAATTATAAATAAACGAATTTTATAAGTACTTGAAAATAAAATAAATAGCGTGTTTAGTCACCATTATTTTACGCTATCAATTAATTATCACGCAAAGACGCAAAGTAAATTAAACTATACTCAAAACGTGTATAATTTTAACTTTTATTTTTATATAATTGTTTCGTAATTAAAACTTTAGCAAAGTTGCCATCAAGAAATAATCTTCTCCAATATATCCTTGTTCTTGTTCAATATACTTGTTTTTAGTTAATCTATTACCGATGCTGTCAGTAACCATTAGATTCATTGAAATTCCAGACTTAAATATCCAATAATCCTCATCTGAAAAGTTTGAAAATTTATAGTATATTGAATCAATTTCATGAGGATTAATACAAGAATCCAAACACATTTGGATTTTAATGTTTTGTGAATATAGATTAGAGCAAACAAATAAACAAATAAAAAAAAATATTTTTTTCATAGGTTTAATAAAAATATATTGAAAATGAATTTTGTCGGTATGTATGGTTTTAGCGATATTTTTCAAATTTTAAAACATAAATTTGTTTTTTTAGCGTAT
>DYQJ01000331.1 GCA_020719345.1 Draconibacterium orientale
ATTTTAGTTAAATTTGCACAAATTTAATATTTTCCACAAAAATCATTCAAGAACCCAATTATTTTAATTCTTTTTATTTTTGTAAATATTTTTTTTATTTTTGACCGACTATTGAGAACTTACAAATATATTGCTTAATGACGTATATATCAACACCATAGAATACGAGATGAAGATAAAATTAAGTTTCGGTACCGATTCCGAAACAAATTTGCCGGTAAGCATAGACACCGAAGTAGATAACGCCCCGGCAAGTGCAAGCAAAACACCTATCATCTGACGTCTGCCCAACTGCTCCGATTTAGATTTTTTGTCATCTTTTCGCACATTATAGCTGATATAACCGAGCATAACAAAAGACAATATTATGCCTATCCACTGATTAAAACTCGGACGCTCAGAAAAAAGAAGCAACGCATAAATGATAACAAAAATAGAATTTAACTTTGAAATAGGAAAAGCAAACGAAGAACTTATATACTTTAAAGACTTCATTTTTGAAATAGTGCCTATAACAAAAAAAACAGAATTAATTAGCGCAAAAATTATTATCAATTCTATCTTCATAAATTCGCTCCTCGTTACGATAATAAATATCAACGACAACAGAGAAACACTGAAGGAAGAAATATTTAATATCTTATTACTTGAACAATTGTTCTCGGATGCTACTTTGTACAGAAAATTAATCAGACCGTAAATGACTGTATAAATAATTGTTAAAGTGAACCACATAATAAGACAAAAGTAAAAACAAATATATTATTTGCAAATATTAATTCTTAAATATTTATATTTAAGAATATTTTATTATATTCGCGAAACTTTTTATTAATGAAACACTCGCAGTAATGAAAAAATTTCTTCTGTTTATAAAAAAAATCTTTTATAAAATAGGCATTGACATTAAATTTGTAAAAAGCAACAATAATAATAATCCGCCACAACACAATACGTTGCACGAATTTGAAGAGTTTTTTGGTAGTGCTAATATCAAGAAAATTTACTTAGATGAAGCACGTTTAAAATTTTATAAATGGCTCATCAGCTTAATTAAAACTCGTAACATTGAACTCCAAAACAAAACTATTGTGGACATCGGTTGCGGACCTGCTAAATTATTTGATTGTATTGACAAAGAGTTTAATAATGTGAAATATTACGGATACGACTATTCCGAAGAAGCATTAAAACTTGCTAAAACAATTTTCCCGAAAGCAGAGTATCAAATATATGATATATATGAAAATTCCGAAAAAACTTTTGACTGCATTATTTGTACCGAAGTTTTAGAGCATTTATTATATCCGCACACTGCATTAAAAAATCTCGCTAAAATGATGACCGACAACTCTGTTATGATAATTACTGTGCCGGATGGACGAACTGATACTTTCATCGGACACATAAACTTCTGGAGCATACAGAGCTGGGAAGTTTTTTTAAATATGAATCTCCCTGAATTTAATATTGATTTTGGAATAGAAGGTCATCATTTATACGCTATTGTTAAAAAAATACTAACTAAAAATATATAAAATTATGAAAATAAGAACAATATCAGGAGGAATAAGTATTGCACAACCGCTGAACACAAAAAAAATATTACGTATGATGAACTTCTTAAATGAAGCTAAACAAGAATTTATCAACCGCGGCTTCGAGGTGCAAACACTAAGACTTGTCACTCAAAACTGGGAAAAATATTTTCAAGACGAGCAACAGATGTTTGTTGTATTGCAAAACATACAAAAAATGTGTGAAGACAATAATATAGATTATTTTAGCATCGGAACAACAGAAAACCATAAGAACATTCCGTTGATTTACGAACTTTTAAAAACGGCTAATCGTTGTTTTGCAACTACTTATATTTGTAATAATAAAAAAATTAATTATCAAAGTATTATATCTACTGCCGAACTGATAAAAAAACTCGCATTTTTAGAACCCGAAGGATTTGCTAATCTTAGATTTGCCGCCATATTCAATATGAAAGCAGGAACACCTTTCTTTCCCGCAGCATATCATAAAGGAGCGCCAAGCTTTGCCATAGGAACAGAAAACTCTGACCTTTGTATGAGGGCTTTTGATAAAGCAAAAAATATCTATGACGCCCAACACGAACTAAAAACTATATTTATGCACACCGTAAAGCCGATAGAAACTATAGGAGAGGAAATTGCTAAAAAACATAATATTAAATTTAACGGTATTGACCTATCAATAGCACCATCAGAACATAAAAACGAGAGCATCGCTTTCGCTTTTGAAAAACTCGGACTCGGAAAATTTGGCGAAGCCGGAACACTCGCAATTGCACGCACTATTACCCATACTTTAAAGAACTTACAAATTAAAAGCTGCGGTTACAACGGACTAATGCTTCCTGTATTAGAAGATTTTGGACTCGCACAACGTAATAATGAAGACTGTTTTAATCTCGCCAATCTTTTATTATACTCATCGGTTTGCGGAACAGGTTTGGACACAATACCTATAAGTGGTGAAGTCACAGTAGAAAAAATCACTGCTATACTGCTTGACATTGCTGCGTTGTCTATAAAATTAGATAAACCGCTTTCGGCACGTCTGATGCCTATACCTGATAAAAAAGAAGGAGAAATGACCAATTTAAACTTCGCTTTCTTTGTTAATACCAAAATTATGAAGGTTTAAAATTCTGTTTTTTTATAAAAAAATAATTATCTTTGCTTTTATTAAAACTAAAAAACATGATAACACAACGCAGATTTTCTTCTTACGGACCGGTGGACACTGAAAGTAATT
>DYQJ01000091.1 GCA_020719345.1 Draconibacterium orientale
CTTATAATTCTTATATGGTTCAAAATTTTGTCCAACTTTATAAGGGTAGCCGATTATTACAAAGGAATAACTTTTGATTATACCTTCTGGGATGAATTTAGAGATTATACTTTATATGAAGACTCTACATGGGCTATAGAAAATCTGTTACCGTTACTTACTACTTATAGCGTTGATTATGTGTGGACTTATAATATAGACGCCAAACCGCTTTCATATTATCAAACCGAAGAAATAGATACTTTATTGAATCCTATAGCGACTAATAATTTTTATAATGTCATGGATACTAACAGATACGGAGAAAAACGATTTTGCCAATTTTTCATAAAATACCAAGAAAATTTTATCCTCGTATTAGGTGCGACTGTGCATGCCACAAACGACCCTGATAGAATAGAAAAGCCAACAGGTTTCTTTTTTGTAGCAAAAATAATTGACTCACTATACATAGATAAATTATCAATTATTACTGACTCCAAAGTTGCACTAATCCAACAAATTATAACCGATAAAGAAAATATGAACCACGCTATTAATTATTTATCCGATTACAACAACCAAAAAATCGGGGAACTAATTTTTTCTAAAAACGACAACTTCCTTATAGAAGATAAAAAATATGGAATCATCTCTTTTATTATTTATGTCTTGATAATAATTTTTATTTTAATCAATGCAGTCATTTTTATTAATAAAGTTATTTCTAAACCGTTGAAATCAATACAATATAGTCTTGACTATGATTTGCCGACATATATTGAAAAACTTGCGAAAAAAGAAGACGAATACGGAAATATAGCAAAGCTTATTTTAGAATTTTTTAGACAAAAAGAAAAACTAAAAGAAGAAATACAAGAACGACAAGCCGTAGAAGAACAACTAAAAGAGAACTTAGAAGAACTACGACAAAAAAACGAGGAAATTAATGCACAATCCGAAGAATTAGAAAAAATTAACGAAGACCTTGAAAAACTCTCCATCGTAGCAAGTAAAACGGAAAACTCGGTCATCATTGCCTCTTCTAATTACGAGATAGAATTTGTAAATGAAGGATTTTTAAAATTATATGAACTCTCACAACGAGAATGGAATATGTTTGAAAATAAAAATCTTTTTAAGATAACACAAAATCAAGAGTTTGAAGATGTTATTAATGAATGTACACAAAACAAAAAAACAGTTTTTTATACCATTAAAAATAAGACATTTAAAAATAATTTCAAATGGGTACAGACGACACTCACACCCACCTATGATTTATACGGAAGATTAGAATATCTTATTTTTGTTGAATCCGATGTTACAAATATAAAAATCGCCGAGCAAAAAATAACCGAGCAAAACAAAAATATTAATGACAGTATTCAATATGCTAAGCGAATACAAAATGCCCTTCTCCCTGCATCCGAATTATTAACTAAAATTTTTACCGAATACTTCATCTTCTATCGTCCAAAGCAAATTATTAGCGGAGACTTCTACTGGATATTAGAAAAAAATAATTTCACGTATTTTGCCGTAGCTGATTGCACAGGACATGGAGTACCGGGAGCATTTATGAGTATTTTGTCAATTAGTCTGCTTAATGATATAATAATAAATGCGAAACAAAATTTCAACTCGGCTGAAATATTAGAAATGCTACGCGAAATGCTCATCGCAAGAATGCATCAAACTCAAGGAAAAGGACTCGCAAACAATGATGGATTAGATATATCTTTTGTTATTATAGATAAAAACAACTCGCAACTGCAATTCTCCGGCGCGCACAATCCAATGTTAATTGTTAAAAACAACACCATAGAAGAAATTGACGCAGATATGATACCCGTATCTTTTGCTACTAAGATGAAAAACTTCTCTTTGAAAAATATCAAATATGACAAAGATGATAAATTCTATATGTTTAGCGACGGTTTCCTCGACCAATTTGGGGAATTTAACGAGCGAAAATACACTAAGAAAAGATTTAAAACCTTCGTTCAAAATATGGCGAATTATAATTTAAAAGAGCAAGCACAAATAATAGAACAAGAATTTGACACATGGAAAGGAGCAGTCAGTCAATTAGATGACGTACTGGTAATCGGGTTTAAATTAAATAACGATACAGAAGTTTTGTAACAATTGAATATTAATCATCAAACTTATATAATAATATGAAAGTCATAGCCATAAATGGAAGTCCCCGAAAGTTGGGTAATACTTATAACGCACTAAAAATCATGGAGCAAGAACTGATTAGTGCAAATATAGATTTTGAAATTTTAGAAGTAGGCAACAAAAAAATACATGGTTGCATGGCGTGTAGAAAATGTATAGAAAACAAAAACAGAAAATGCAGTATTGATAACGACATCGTTAATCTCGCGGTAGAAAAAATTTCCGAAGCAGATGGACTAATCATCGCATCACCTGTATATTACTCAGGAATAGCGGGAACGATGAAGTGCTTTTTAGACCGAACTTTTTATGTTGCAGGAGCAAACGGCGCACTTTTCAGACAAAAAGTGGCTACAACTGTCGTGGCAGTTAGACGAAGCGGCGGCTCTACTACTTTTGATGCACTTAATCATTTCCTTAATGTCTCCGAAATGATTATTGTATCTTCTAACTACTGGAACATTATACATGGACGAAACGAAGGAGAAGCAACGCAAGATACCGAAGGAGTACAGACTCTAAAACTTCTCGCAAAAAACATGGCTTGGATAATTAACATGAAAGAAGCAACTAAATTGACAATCCCGCCACCTGAATTTGTGAAAAAAGAATACATGAGCTTTATTAGATAAATTGAAATTTTTAATATTCACTGATAAATAAAAATAGATATGTTGAAAAAATTAGAAGAACTTTTAATTAGCTTGTACACAGAAAAAAATCATAACCAAGCTTTAAAAATATTAGAAATATCCGAAAAATTGATTGACAACTATCAACAAACGGATAACCTGTTGTGGACAAAGTTTTTAAATTATACTTATAAACCAAAGTTTTTACAAGCTTTGGAAACCGAGCATAACAGACACAGATGGACAGAAGTGGTTTTTAAAGCAATACAAAAAACTAATTATTCCCTACTTGATATGTTTACAAACCGAGTAGAAGTGCATCCTAAACAATTCCTATTTCAGGACATGGCTTCGCATGCTCCATCTAATTGGACTTATCAACAAATAGATATCCTAACTAAAGAATATGCTACATTATTTTATCAACAAAATCAAAATCCCAGAGTAGCAATTTTCTCTCAAAACAGACTTGAAAGCGCCGTATGCGACCTCGCTTGTCTTATGTACGACATCTTTGATACACCGTTAAATATACATTTTGATAAACAAACAATTATATATATTATTGATTTATTGAAAATTAACATTATTATTGTTGATACTAAACAAAGACTCGCTTTATTAGAAGATATTTTAAACTCGTCAGAACTAAAATTTAAAATATTTGCTATCCTGCAAGAAAGTCATAACTCAGAAGATGCCCCATTACTCCAAGAACTCGCAAAACAATTAGATAACAACGAGATAAATCAAATATTAGATTATCGCAACCGAAAAAAAATTAATCAAGTTGCTACTACAATGTTCACATCCGGAAGCACCGGAATGCCTAAGGGAGTTTCTTTTTCTATATATAATCTGGTTACTAAACGGTTTGCGCGTGCCGCCGCAGTTCCTAAAATTGGGGACGGTGAAACTATGATTTGCTATCTACCACTATTTCACACTTTTGGAAGATTCTTAGAAATGATGGGAACAATCTTTTGGAACGGAACTTACGTATTTGTAGGAAACACCTCAAAAGAAACGTTGTTAAAAATGTTCCCCGAAATAAATCCAAGTATATTTATTAGTATTCCGCTAAGATGGGTAGAATTGTATGAAACTTGTATCGCCGAAACCGAAAATATTTTAGAAGAAGAATTCAAATACAAACGTTTCCGCGAAATTGTAGGTAAAAATTTAAAATGGGGACTCTCTGCTGCCGGTTATTTAGACCCGAAAATCTTTAAATATTTTCAAAACAATGGCATAGAACTTTGCAGCGGTTTTGGAATGACTGAAGCATCCGGAGGAATCACGATGACTCCACCGGGAGAATATATAGAAAACTCCGTAGGTAAACCATTGCCGGGAATATCTACTAAACTTAGTGAAATGGGAGAACTACTAATCACCGGACATTATGTTGCTAAATACGTAGAACAAGCCATGCCTGAAGATATTATTGACTTCCCTAAAAATCAAGAAACAGACTATTGGCTATCAACAGGAGATATTTTTGAAGTCAGTGATAATCAACATCATACAATTGTTGATAGATTAAAAGATATTTATAAAAATAACAAAGGACAGACCGTTGCGCCAAGAAATGTAGAGAAAAAATTTGTCGGAGTACCAGGTATAAAAAACACATTCCTCGTAGGAGATGCACTGCCTTACAATGTCCTTCTCATTGTACCTGATTATGAAGATACTGTATTGAATGCCTCAAATAGCGAAAATCATGACGAATATTTTCATCAAATTGTGATGCAAGCAAATAAAGACCTCGCTCCTTACGAAAGAGTGATAAATTTCTCTATCCTTGAACGAGACTTTTCGCAAGAAAAAGGAGAAATTACACCTAAAAATTCTTTCAACCGCAAACAAATAGAAAAAAATTTCGCAGAAGTAATTAAAAAGTTGTACCGAAGTAACAATATAATTATTGAAACCGAAAATTTTAAAATTATTATCCCAAGATGGTTCTACCGAGACTTAGGCATATTAGAAAATGATATTTATTTCATTGATAATAAACTCATTAATAAAGTAAATAATACTATTCTTAATATCGTGAAAACCGCAGAAAATATATTCTTGATAGGCGATTTTGCTTATAATATCAAAAATAAAACTATTGATCTCGGAATTTTTACGCGACAACCAAATTTATGGCTCGGAAATAATGATATAGTTAAATTTTGTCCAGTCAAAGAAGGATGGGATTTACCGCTTAAAGATGTAGAAAATGATTATTCTTTTTTGCGACAAACAAGCATTGAACCCGAAGAAATTCCTACTATTAAAGCGCTTAGAGATAATCGTCTCAATGATACAAACAAATTTATTGCGCTATCGCTGTTTGCCAAAAAAGATACCGCAATAAATTCCATACGAACACTTGCTGACCTCCTTGACAAATATCAAAAAAATATCACTAATATTATACGACACCGATTAGAAACACTTGCTAATTCTAATCACCAAGAAATAAGAACTCTCGCATATCAAGTTCTATTATTAGACAATCCGGATGCCGATTATAATAAATCTTTTCCGGCTTTCATTAAATCAGGAAAATCTTTTTTGACTCAGGAATCTATCAATTACATTGCGAAAAGTAAACTCGGTAAACAGCATTTGCAAGCACTAAGACAACGACTGCACAGCTACCGAATCCAAAACGACATCTTAATGGACGAAATAACGGTCTTACAATTTGAAAATGTCTTAAAACTTTTGTACAATTTTGCAAGTAACAATCCCGAATATTATCAAACAATCCGTTCCGAATTTGCAAGCTGGATATTATATAAAAACTCGCCGCAAATAGCCGAAGTTGCTAAATATTATTTTGATAAACTCGACGACGACTTTGACGCACACATAGAGAAAAAATTAATGAAGTTTAGCACCGAACAATGGCAAAATTTTATTACTTTTGGTAATGGAATCACTAAAAACGAACAACGAATGTTAATCTCCGTATTTGAAAATTCTTACTTCTTTCAAAAATCGGTAATTCTCGTTTATAACGATTTTGATTTTAACATGTCTAAAGTGCAAAAAGATGGACTCTGGATAATTAAACTCCTCGCACTCAGAGATTTTAATCATTACCGAATAAGTATAAACACCACTGACAACAAACATTATGATATTCACCTCGTTATGAGTGAAAACCTCGCTGCAGCATCAAATCAAGATACTATGTACTGGATGACAGCAATCGCCGGATATCCGTTACAAAATCAAGCGGTACCAACAGTAGGATGTAGCCGCTCCGAACTCGGAATACTTACTACTCAATATATTGGAGGACTCAGCGTCTGGGATAAAATCAGAGAATACTCGGAAATTCACAAAGCCGCAGGAAATATAGATAAAAAGAACGCATGGAAAAAACTCTTTACCAAAGCTTTTATTATATACTTTAAAGCTTGGAGAAACAGCGGATACAAAATCGTGCCCGGATTAATTTCAACTCCTAACGTCGTGGTACCCGAACTTGACTTCCGAGATAACGCAGCAATTGTCTCGTTATCTAACTGGACTTATACAATATGCGTACGCGACATCATCGCGCCAATGATACAAGAATTTTATAACAAGACCGCCGCATTATACCCATGGAGCAAAAACCAGCTTAATGAAAACTGGATATTTGACGCATGTATAGAAGCTCTCGGATTTAATAACGCTTATAAAATATTCGGCGAACTGCAAAAATCTTTATCGGCTGAAAATATATTTTATTTTGGAAATAAAAACTTGTTGGATACACTAAATAATTATATATCAAACAATTATGCTAAATATTATTTGCCACTCGCACTCACTAACGCAATTGACCAGTACAGCGAATGGAAAAAAATGAACGCATTTGCAACTCCAAAAGCTAACGAACAAACTATCTTTGAACTCATAGAACTCTATAAATTAAATGTTTACAAAGATGTAGTAAGATATAAACTATACCGACACACTTATTTTGAACAAGCAGACGAAAATATAAAACAACATTTTGATATTCTTCTGGATAGAATGATAAACGAATACGACAAAATGCCTACACAATTTATTGAACTCTCTAATTTACAAGCAGCGATACAAGAAAAAGAAGACAAACGTATTTTTAGTAAGATGGTATTTCCGGCTATCATGAGCAAACAAAAAATTGATATACTCAAAATAGGCGAAAAACGTAGCGAACACTTAGTGGTAAACTCTGAAATTAAAGACTATACTAATATGATTTACAATTTTAGAGAACCCTTAGAACCAAGCGAAGTAGGACTCCTCTATCAATTATTCTTCAAAGAGAACTACCCGAAAGAAATATCCGAACAAGATAAACATCTCGTCCTTTTTGATAAAAATCTGCTCATCGTAGGAGGATTATGTTATAAAATATTAGAAGATAAGACTATTTTACTTGACGGTATTGTCGTCGCCTCACAATTGCAAGGACGAGGACTCGGCTCAGCAATGATAGAAGACTTCTTCACTCGCATGGCTACGCAAGGAGTAAAAATAATCAAAGCGCACTTCTTATTTGGAAATTATTATTTAAAACATAATTTTAAAGTGGACAAAAGCTGGGGCGCATTAGTTAAATTCTTATAACAAAACTTTGACTGCATCAAAAAACTTTGCCAAAGTTGAAAACTTTGGCAAGTTGAGAACTTAAAGTTGAACCTCCTGTTTATTGTATAGAAAAAAAAGATATTAACATGTTCTTATTAAAAGGTTTCTCAATAAAAAAGTCAAAACCGGCATCTATTAAATTCGTGTTGTCCTCCTGATGCACATAATTCGTAACGGCAATAATTTTTGGTTGCAGTGTGATTTTTTTTATCTCTTTAATAATTGTTTCGGTATCTAATTCGGGGAGTTTCAAGTCAATAATAATCACGTCTATGTCGGGGTTTTGTAAGCAAATATCAGTTATTTTGCTTCTCGATTCCGCAGTAAATGTTTGAATATTAATATCTTTAAAAATCTTTTGCAAGAATATGATGCTGTCATTATTTGTTTCAGCTATCAAAGCTTTCTTGATTTTGTGATTAAATTTAAAAGTTGGCTTGCTGTTGACTACTTCTGTTTTGTAAGGTATTGTAAAAAAGAAAGTTGAACCTGTACCAAGAACAGATTCCACCCATATTTTTCCGCCGAGTTTTTTTACATACGCTTTAGCCAGCGATAGTCCAAGTCCGTTTCCACTATATTTTCGCGTGGAGGAGAAGTCTAATTGTCGGAACGGAACAAATACTTCTTTAATATTTTCTTTAGAAATACCTGTTCCGGTATCTTTTACCGCAAAGAGAATAAAATTTGCTTCATTTAACTTGTAAGATATTGTTATTTCTCCGTTGTCGGTAAATTTTATAGCGTTATCAATTAAGTTATTAAGAATATTTTTGAGTATAACGGGGTCAATATATATTTCGTCAATTTCGTTATTATAAAAAATATTTATATTTAAGTTTTTGGAGATAATTTCAAATTTATAGTTATTAATAATAGCATCTAATATTGCACGTATGCTAAAATTGTTGTAAACGAGTTTTAGATTATCGGTTCCTGCTTTAGAAATTTCTACGACATTATCAATTATTTTTAATAGCCGTTGGCTGTTAATTTTAATAATATTAAAATATTCGTTTTTTTCGCTGTTCGTGAGTTCCATTTCACAAATAAGCGAGGCAAACCCAATTATACCGTTTAGAGGTGTTCGTATTTCGTGAGATATATTTGCGAGAAAGGCATTTTTCAGGTCATTAGCTTTGTTGATATTTTGCATAAGTATCTTATTTTGGAGTCTTAGGTTATAAGTTTCTATCGCATTTTCTATGGTAATTAGCATGTCTTCTTTTTGCCATGGTTTTACAATAAATTTATAAATTCCGCCTTGATTAATAGCTTTTAGTGCTATATCTATTTCGGCATAAGCGGTCAGAATAATACAAATGACATCGGGATATATTTCTAATATTTTGTTAATTAGTTCTAAACCTGTTATTTGCGACATTTTTTGGTCAGCTATGAGAAGTTTAATTTCCGGGTTTTCGTTAAATATATCTATCGCTTGCATCGGCTTGTTGCAGGTTAAAATTTTATACTTCTTATAAAAATTTGCTTCGAAAGTCTCTAAATTAAACACTTCGTCATCTACATATAAAATAGTATCTTTTATCATAAAAATGTTTTTAATTATTAATATTAATAGGGAAGAAGATAATAAATTCGGTTCCCTTGTTTACTTCACTTTTGACTTCAATAATTCCGTTGAGTTCTTTAACATAGTTATATACAATAGATAATCCTATCCCCGTTCCTTCTCCTATTTCCTTAGTAGTAAAGAAAGGATCATAAATTTTGTTCATAATATTTCGGGGAATACCTATTCCATCATCTTTAATAGATACCATAATGGCATTTTTTAGTATATCATGTCCGGTAGTGATAATAATTTTTCCTTTTTCTTTAATGGCTTGAATGGCATTAAGGAGTATGTTCATAAAAATTTGCGTTATTTTGCCAGAGTTACTTTCTATTTCGGGGAGCAAGTTATCATAATTTTTTATAATATCTACTCGGTCTTTATATTTTGAGTGGAGAATAACTAATACGGTATTAATATTTTCATAAATATTGAATCGTATAATCGCTTTGTTATCAAAGCTGGAGAAGTTTCTAAGATTTTTAATTATTTCTACCGTTCGGTTTACGCCATTATGAATAATGTTAGTCATCTTTTGCACCGCAGCAATGCTATATTCTATGTCCATTCGGTTTTCTAATACGTTTATTACTTGTATTTTTTCGGCAAAGTTATTAATATTTATTTTCCGGTACTCTTTAAATAGGGCAATGATGTCGTTTAGATGTTCGTTTAGTCCATCTATTCCGTTGCTAATAAAGTTTATCGGCGTATTAATCTCGTGAGTAATTCCGGCAGTTAAAGTTCCTATGGAAGCCATCTTTTCGGATTGTATTAATTGTGTTTTTGTCTCTTCCAATTTGATGAGGGCTTTTTCTAATACTCTTCGTTGGCTTTCTTGTTTTACCGCGTTGATATTTAACTCGGTATTCTTTTCTTTGAGCTCCTTAGTTTGTTCATCCACAATTTCTTCTAATTGATTTTGATATTTAAAAAGTTGTAAATCTTTATTTTTCCGTTCAGTGATGTCTCGGATGAATGCTATTTTTGCTTCAGTGCCGATGAATACGAGATTCCGCGCGCGAATTTCTACACTAATGGATTCTCCGGTACCACTGACCAATACAATTTCTGAAGTGGACTCGTTCTTCTCACTAAGATTTTTAGCGAGAATTTTTTTAGAATTATCATTAATAAATTGATATAGAGACATTTGTAATATTTGATGAAGCTTATATTTAATCATATTTAAAAAGACTTCGTTTGCCTCTAATATTTTATCATTATCAAAAACAATAATTCCATCAAAAGAAGCCGACATGATATTTCGGAAGCGCTCTTCGTTTGCATGCAAAAGCGCCTGTGTTTTTATACGGTCAGTTATATCGCGGAAGAATGCTTGATAACGCCCATCTGATAACTTTCTGGAGGACATCTCTATGGGTATAGTTTTGCCGCTTTTGGTTTTTATCATTCTCTCTTTAATAATAGCGGAATGTTCGTTGACCAAATCTAATCGCAACGGGTTTTCTTTGAGGGAATTTTCCTCAAAGATAAAAGTCATATCTTTACCTATAATTTCCTCTTTACTATATTCTAAGAGCTTACAGATGGCAGTATTGACATTAGACAAAATACCGCTACTATTTCCTACCACAATACCATCAGCCGCTTGGTCAAACAATATTTGGAACTGTAATTTTTCCAGTGATAATACCCATAAGCCTTATATGTTCTTATATGCCTTATATGGTTTAAAAAATTTATCACTTAAAAATTTACACTACCCAATATTTTATTATTGTTTTGAATACGGTCTAATTCTTTCTGCTTAATCGTCAAATTAGTATAATTTTCTAATATATAATTTTTAAATTTATTTATCAAATACGAAAGTAACGAAGAAAAATAGGCATACGCGAGTATTTGTGCTATCCAAGAATTGAAATAATTTGTTTGCGAAAGATAAATATAAGTGCGTAAACCATTGTGTTTTCCAATAAAAATAAGTATTAAAATAATAACATTAAGTATAATAGAAACTATAGTAAATCTACGTTTAAAAAATAATTCGGAAAGCACTATTCCGATGAGCATAACAACAATTCCAGCTCCAAGCATCTCCCATACATAAATGGTAGTTAATCCGCCAAACATAAAAGTGACGACAAAAATAGCCGATTTTATTTTTAAACTCAGCTTTTTAAAAAAAAGAAATAACAATACTACAGTTAATAACATACAGACATACACATACTTATAATTTTTCGCATGTAAATAGTCTTCCCATATAAATATTGCAATAGTTCCAAGTAAAACCAATATAAGCGAATTTATTAATAATATATATAATAATTTGTTTTTAAATTTTTCAAAGTCTATCATATTTCTTAGTTTTTATCACAAAAATATAATTATTTTTTATTTCTATAATATTTTTCTATAAAAAGAATATAACATTTTTTTTTATTTATCTTTGTCGGTAAATAAATTTGAGATAATTATTTTAGGTTCTTAAATAATATTTGTGTTTTTCACGCAAAGTTGCAAAGTCGCAAAATTTTAAAATATTGGTTTAATTTGCTTTGCGTCTCTGCGTGATAATTAATTTTCCACAAAAATCATTGAAGAACCAATATTTTATTTTGTCCAATTTTATGTGGGTAGCCAAAATAAAAAAGAAATTGGCGGAGATTATAGATTTTTTACAATATTTGGAACTGTAATTTTTCCAGTGATAATACTTATAAACCTTATATGTTCTTATATGCCTTATATGGTTCAAAAAATTTATCACTTAAAAATTTGGTAGCGTATAAAAATAGTGACCAAAATTCAAATTTACTGATTTTTCATATATACAAATATTTTTTTATATATCTGATTTTCAATAATATAACATTTAAAATGTATATACAAAATTATAAATAAACGAATTTTATAAGTACTTGAAAATAAAATAAATAGCGTGTTTAGTCACCATTATTTTACGCTATCAAATATTTAATAATAACATAAACATCATGCCAAGAACGAAATCCGACCACATACGATTTGATTGGGCTATGAAACGCTTGCTTCGTCAAAAAGCTAATTTTGAGATATTAGAAGGTTTTATAAGTGAAGTGATAGGTGTTGATATAAAAATAGTAGAAATATTGGAAAGTCAAAGTAATCAACCACAAATAAATATAAAATATAATCAAGTAGATATCCTCGCCAAAAGCAGCAAAGGGGAATTAATACTCATAGAAGTTCAAAATGATAGAGAATATGATTATTTTCATCGTATGGCTTTTGGACAAGCGCGCTTGATCTCCGAACATATTGATTTGAAAGCTGTTTATAGTGAGTTGAAAAAAGTCTATTCCATAAGTGTAGTTTATTTTGAATTAGGACAAGGCGATGACTATTTTTATGAGGGGAATACAAATTTTACAGGCAAACATACCGGTAATTTGTTAAATTTGTCGGATAAACAAAAGGAATTGTTTAATATAGAGAAGGTTAGTAATATTTTTCCGGAGTTTTATCTTATAAAAGTAAATAATTTTGATGACGTAGCCAAAAGTACATTAGACGAGTGGATTTATTTTTTAAAGAACAACAAAATAGAGAATAATTTTAAGGCAAAAGGTATTCAAAAGGCAAAAAAAGTCTTGCGAATGCACAAATTAAAAGGAACAGAAAAAGCTGATTATGAGGCATACATAAAAAGCAACCGAATAGAGATGGGAGTGATGCAATCATTAAAAATTGATGCTTTCTACGAAGTAAGAGAAGTTGTCGAAGCATATAAAAACGAAGCCGATATGCTTAAAATACAAAATGAAGAAGAACGCCGACAAAAAGAAGTTGCCGAGCAAAAAGCTAAAGATGAACGCCGACAAAAAGAAGCTGCCGAGCAAAAAGCTAAAGAAGAACGACAACTAAAAGAAGTTGCCGAACAAAAAGCTAAAGAAAAAGAGCAAAAAATAGTTAATATGATATTAAAGCGTCATAACAAAGGCATGTCAGTTAATGAAATATCTGAAGATTTAGAATTAGAAGAAAGCGAAGTGAAAAGAATAATTGACAATTTTAATATACTATAAACGGCAACTTGCCAAAGTTTAAAACTGGTACGTTTATTTTGACTATTTTTTGAAATAATATTT
>DYQJ01000332.1 GCA_020719345.1 Draconibacterium orientale
TAAAATAAGTACTTTTCCCTGTTTGTCGTGGCGCCCAAATAGTAAAATAGCGTTCTTTTTCAATAAGTTTAAGTCCTTTACCTATTAGTTCTGTTCTTTGAATAGTATAATGTTGTTCGGGAATATTTGGTCCCGATGTATTAAATTCTCTCATTGTATCGTTATTAAAAATTTGGGTTAATTTACCATTTTGTATCATCAAATTTTATATTAAATTCTCGCATCTGGTCAATATTAAATTTGTTTCAACGTTAGAATTTTTTCTTGTTTTTATCATTTTTTTCAATACCACCAGATATTTTGGTTATCTAAAAAACACAAAGATAATATTTTTTCAGATTAAATACAAATTTTTATTCAAAAAAGTGATTTTAAAAAAGTTGAGCCAAATCGTTAATTATTTCAACTTTGATAAACAATAATATTTTTAAAAAACAACATGTTTGTCGTGTATTATAATTTTTTTTTGTATTTTTGCCTAAAATAATTTTATAGAACTAATTAATATAGAATTTAATAACAAATAATATTATAAATGTATGAAAATCAAATTTATATTAGTAGCAGTCATAGGTCTTTTATTTATGGCATGTACCAAAAAGAAAGACGAAAAGAGTAATGATAAAGATAACAGCAGTAAAGATGTTCCTAAAATTATAGGAAAACCCGAACTCAATTTTACAGGAGACACAATGACCCCTGAAATAATGTGGATGTTTGGTAGAGTAGGAGAGGTAGCGATTTCTCCGGACAAAAAAACAGTTCTCTTTGGCGTAAAATATTTTGATATAGCAGATAATAAGGGAAATAACGAACTATACACCATGTCAGTGAACGGAGAAAATCAGACAAAAATCACAGAAACTGCCGGAAGTGAATTTAATATCTGTTTCCGTCCGGATGGGAAAAAAATCGGCTTTCTTTATGCTGATGACTCTGGCATACAACTTTGGGAGATGAACACTGACGGGACAGAACGCACAAAAATAACTGACATCCCAAACGGAATAAATGGGTTTAAATATTCACCCGACCAAACAAAAATTATTTTTATACAAGAAGTTGACCTCGTGGAGCATCCGGTAGACATTTATCCAGACCTGCCATTGGCGACAGCACGAGTTTATGATGACTTAATGTTTCGCCACTGGGACACATGGACTGAATCATACTCGCACATATTTATTGCCGACTACAACGGAAAAGCTGTCACTAATATCATTGATATAATGAAAGATGAAAAATACGATGCCCCGAACAAACCTAATGGAGGTATGGAACAAATAACATGGGCACCGGACAGCAAATCGCTTGCATACAGCTGCGTCAAAAAATACGGTACAGATTATGCAATATCTACTAATTCAGATATTTATATCTATGAACTATCTACCAAACAAACTAAAAATATCACTGAAGAAAATCTGGGTTACGACACACAACCAACTTTTTCACCTGACGGCAAATTTATTGCATGGTCTTCTATGAAACGTGACGGTTACGAATCTGACCAAAATAGACTGTTTATCATGGATTTGAAAAACGAAGAAAAACAAAACCTATCAGAAACTTTTGACCAAAATGCCGAAAACTTAGAATGGGCAGAAGATTCTAAAACTATATATTTCTCCTCAGACTATCATGCAAGATACCAAATTTATAAAGCAGAAATAGAAAAAGCCGAAATCACTGCGCTCACAAAAGGAGATTATAATTTTCATACCGTCCTGGCTGCCAATGACATACTTATTGTGACAATGCACTCTATATCTAAACCAACCGAAATTTGCGCAGTAAACCTCAAATCTAATGAACTAAAAGAGATTTCTTTTGTAAATAAAGAGATTTTATCTAAACTTAAAATGGGAGACGTCAAAGAACGATGGCTTACTACAACGGACGGAAAACAGATGTTGGTATGGGTAATTTATCCTCCACATTTTGACTCCACCAAAACTTATCCGGCACTATTATATTGCCAAGGCGGACCACAGTCGTCAGTGAGTCAATTCTGGTCATACCGATGGAATTTTCAGATGATGGCAGCAAACAATTATATTGTTGTCGCACCTAATCGCAGAGGTTTAACAAGTTTTGGCGCCGCCTGGAACGAACAAATTAGCGGAGACTACGGCGGACAAAATATGAAAGATTATTTAACTGCCATAGATGAATTGTCTAAAGAAAAATATATAGATAAAAAAAGATTAGGAGCAGTAGGAGCAAGCTACGGCGGATTCTCCGTATATTGGCTCGCCGGAAATCATAACAAGCGATTTAGCGCATTCATCGCACACGATGGAATGTTTAACTTTGAATCTCAATATCTTGAAACAGAAGAACTATGGTTTGTTAATTGGGACTTAGGAGGAGCATTCTGGGACAAATCAAATAAGATAGCACAAAATTCGTATGCTAATTCACCACATAATTTCGTTCAGTACTGGGATACTCCAATATTAATTTTCCATGGCGAGACCGACTATCGCATATCATACACACAAGGAATGCAAGCGTTTACCGCTGCAAAACTCAAAGGTATAGAAGCAAAATTAGTGCTGTTTCCGGACGAAAACCACTGGGTACTCAAACCACAAAATTCTATTCTTTGGCAACGCGAATTTTTTAGCTGGCTAAATAAACATCTCGCAAATTAAAAAATAAAAAATTAATCAAATATACTAAAGTAAATAACTTATTGAATGAATGATAATTTGCTTTAATTTTTTGATAGCGTAAAATAATGGTGACTAAACACGCTATTTATTTTATT
>DYQJ01000092.1 GCA_020719345.1 Draconibacterium orientale
GCACTAAAAATAAATATCACTAAAAATTTGGAAGTTCAAAACGAGAATTGCTGCATAAGTGGCTTTATAAGTTGCCTCATCATTGTTGTACCAAGCATAAGCAGGAGTGGTAGTTGTAGTCCATGTTGCATTATTTGTTACATTTGGTATTGCATTGCCGTCATTATATTTTGTAGTTTTTAAATTTTCTTTAAGCCATGTTTGTGTACCTATTACTACAGTTGTATATACATTACCATCTCCGTCAACTATTGGAATAGGTGCAGCCACAAATGTCAATTTTTGCCATGCTGTGCCATCATAAAAATAAAAACCTGCTGTTGCATCTGTTTGATAAACCATTAAACCTGTTGCAGGCGTTGCAATTGCGTTGAGTTGGGCTTCGGTCATGCGTGGTAACAATACTCCTTTGTCGGTACTCTGAACATCTAATATTGCACTTGGGTCGGGGTCGGCATTATTATTAGAAATACTTACTCCTGTTTGTGCATTTACTAATTGCATTACAAATAAAACGCTTACTAAAAAAATCGCTATTTTTTTCATTATCTAAAAAATTTAAAATTGTTATTGAATAAATACTTTTTCTGTTATTAAAATGTTATTTTTTATTGTTTTAACTATGTAAATACCTGTTTGCTGTAACGAAATTGTTTGATTGTTGCTTCTCATCTTTTCCGTAAAAACGGTTCTTCCTAAAACATCAAATATTTCTATTTCACAATTTTCGGCATTCAAAATATTTACATTATCTCCGTTAGAATAGATTTTTACATCATGGCTTGCTACATTGTTTTCTATATCGGTAGTTTTACCAAAATGCAAAATTGCTTACTTATGTAAAAACGTAAGTGATTGATATTCTGTATATATATGTATATTGCTCATAAATACAATGCAAATAAATTTTAAAAATATTTTAACTTAATAAAAATAAAATTAATATTTTGAAAAAAAAAAAAATTTAGTTTATTTTCAAAAGAAATAATTATGTAAAAATTGATTACTTATGATAGAATTAAAATTTTGTAAAATTCATAATTCATAATTCATAATTCATAATTCATTAATTATTTTTTGTATCTTTGTAAAAATAATATTTTAAAAATAAAAAATTATGGAACTAATAAAAAGAACATTTAAAAGTTGTAATAGATTGTTTTTGGAAAAAACATTTGATTTGGTTGAATTAGAGGAAATTAATGTTTTATCTGAATGGATAGAAAAATCAAATAATTATGATATTGATGAATATGAAAAAAGAACCGTTAATCATCTACAAGCAATCTTAAAATACAGAGTTGACGACTGGAACGAAATTGAACTTACTGAACACTTTATAGGACCTTTGTTTAGTATAATTAATTTTAATACAAAAAAGTATGGAATGTTTTCGGAACGACTGATAAAAGCAAATATTGGTGAATACGAACTTTCGGGAGAACCCGATGCAATAATTGCAAGCGGAAGACGCGAACCAGAAATCCCATATTTCTGTTTTTACGAATACAAAAAAGAAGAAGAAACAAAAGGCGATGCCAAAGGACAATGCTTAGCCGCAATGATGGTTGCACAAGAATTGAATAATAATAATATTCCTATTTATGGTATTGCTGTAAAAGGAAAAGATTGGTATTTTATGGTTTTGAAAGGAAAAGAATATGCAATAAGCACTCCTTATAAAGCAGTTGACGAAGAACTTTTTGAAATAGTAAAATTTTTGAAACATCTGAAAACTATTATTGAAGAATATGTTAAAAGTTAAATGAAACAGATTTGACAACTTTTTAAAAGTTGTCAAATCTAAAAAAAATCTAACTATGCTTTATCTTTCTTCTTTTTCCAAAACTTTCTCACTAATAAAGCAACTCCTCCGACAATAAGCGCCGATAATCCACCGTCAATTGGTACGCCAACTGGTCCACCAAGCGGTGTGCCACCTCCATTGGGCGGGTCAAATGGTGCTTGTGCCGATAACAAAACGGGTAAACTAATCATTGCAATAATTACTACTGCGAAAACTATTATTTTTTGATATTTCATTTTATTTATGTTTTATAATTGTAGATACACGCCGCGACATGTATCTACAATTTTGATTATTAATTAATTACTACTTTTGATACACGCCGCGGCATGTATCTACAATTTTGATTATTACTTACAACTTCCACTACGTAAACTCCAGATTGTAAATTCGTGTTTATAACTGATTTCAAATCTGTTGTTAAAACATTTTGACCTAAAACATTATACACGTTTACTGTTCCCGACAAGTTTTCAATATTATTGAAATAAATATTTTTTGCAAAAGCATAAACATTTATATTATTTTGATTTTCAATAATATTAGTAGTAGAGTAGTTGAAATGTAAAACAAAACGTTCTTCGGGTTCGCCAACTTCATAATTAAAAGAATAAACTGCATCTTGAGTCATCTTTGTTAAAATGCCTGTTTTGGTGTCTTCTAAAACAATGTTTGACAAGTCGTTAAAAGTAAATTCGTTTGCTGTAATTTTATATGTTCCCGAAATTCCACAGATTATTCCCATTTTTACACTTTGTACCGATTTCGCATCTTGTAATTTATTAATTGCAAGTTTGTTGTCGTTTTCCAAAGAATAAATTTGAGGCATCTCGGTGTTCCATGATAAGAATTTTTGACTATCTTCATTATTATCATCAAAATACAAAGCAATTTCATCACTAAAATTATTTCCCGAAACGGTTAATTTCATTAAATCCGAAACTTCTGATTTATAAGTAACTGCCGAATGTACTTTACTATTAGAAAAATTAAGCGAATTTGTTGTATTGGAAACCTGAACCATAAAAGATTGCATAGAAGCAATAGTTTGCGTTCCGCCATTTACTCAGGTAGAGCCATTCCAAGTGGCATAAACACCTGAATATTCGGTAACTCCGTCAGATTTCCAAAGCCAATAAGTTGCTGATACATTACTTTTTGTAACCAAATTCCAATCAATAGCCGAAGGATATGGATTTCCGACAAGATTATAACCTTCAAAACTTAAAGGTAAATTAGTAAGCGAAAAATTACCTGTTCTAAAAGTTCCTGCAAAAGGTATAACAAAATTAGTATTATAAGCAGGCGAAGATTTTACAAGATAACCTATTCCGGGTTTTATTGTTTCTGAAACCGAAGTTATTGCATCCCATGCGTCATCGTTTTCTGGTCCGTTATATGATTCGTTGTAAGTCCACACATAATCTTGCGAAAAAGAATTGATAGCCAAAGAATTAGCATCTAATGGAGTAGCCATAAAATGATAACGATTAGGTGTAATATAACGGTCGCCTCGCATAGTTCCGTTATTTGTAATAGTTCCGTTTACGATAAGCGAACCGCTCGGATTCAAATTTGCAGGCGAAACCAAAATAACCGAACCATTATTTAATAAATTTCCGTTTACAGTAACATTGTAAGATGGCTGAATTTCAAGATTTTTAGCATTATTAATTGTCAAA
The DNA here is from genome assembly GCA_020719345.1 of Draconibacterium orientale. Lineage (GTDB taxonomy): Bacteria > Bacteroidota > Bacteroidia > Bacteroidales > DYQJ01 > DYQJ01. The sequence goes on from DYQJ01000092.1 coordinate 3,490, forward strand.
TCTTTACAAACAATATTTATGTTTTCGTTGTAAAGCCAATCAATTGTTGCGTTAATCGTTGCAGTCGGTGCTCCGTTTGTCCAATGTGCAGGTTCGGGTCCTATCCAAACTGTGCTTGTTACCAAATATTCGAAAGCACCCATTGTTGGTGGATTTTGGCGTATTGTTGCGGCGTAGTCCATGGTTTGTCCCGAAATTGTTATGCCCGACAAAATTGTTGCAGGAACATAATCGGTTGCGGTTAAACCTCCTGCGTTTGCAAATTGAGGATTTGCGTTTAAACTATTTACATCATTTCCTGTTACTATTGGACAAGAATTAGTATTTGCTCCGTTGTAATATCCCAAAACTCCACCTGTTCCGTTTGCAAAATAATCATTATAATCGTTTGTAAGATTTATATTTACAGCATAATTGTAATATGCGGCGTAATGCAAATTTGAACCACCTGTGGTTGAACGTGCATTGCTGAAAATATTATTACGAAAATCTCTTGTAGGATTTGAACTATTACTATATAAACAATAAGATTTTTCAGTTCCCGAACCAACCGAACCATTTATATAAATGGTATTGAAATAAATATTATCAATGTTTGAAACTCCGCCAACTTCGTAAATTCCATAAATAGTTGCAGGATTGTTGTTTCCAAGTTTAATGATATTGTTTGAATAAGTACCCGAACCCCAAGATATTTTTATTCCGGCAATAAAACCTGTGTTTGAATTTACAGACAAACTATGAATAAAATTATTGGAACTGTAATTTTTCCAGTGATAATACCCATAAGCCTTATATGTTCTTATATGCCTTATATGGTTTAAAAAATTTATCACTTAAAAATTTACACTACCAAGTTTTTTACATTTTATCTTTTTTAATAACTTAATTAAAAGAATAGGATATTTTTCAGAAAAATATAAAATTTGTTGGTTAGTTTTGCTTTTCAATATAAAAAATGTACATTTGTAAAAAAAATTAGATATGAGAAAGAAATTTAATACCGCCGGAATATGTAATGCTCAGCTGCATTATATGGCAGATATTACTGGTAAAATAAACCAGATAATAAAACTAATAGAACAAAGAGAATATTTTACTATCAATCGTCCTCATCAGTATGGCAAAACAACGATACAAGCGAATTTAGAGCGTCATATAAACAAAGACTCTACTTTTATTGCTCTCCGTATTAGTTTTGAAGAAATTGATTATGAGATATATCAATCAAAAACAGGTTTTATTGATGCTTTTTTAAGACGACTTAACGAGGAATTTCTTGCTAATTCTTTGATTGAATCTGCAAATTTAGTATTACATAAATTAGGAAAAATAGAAAGTTTTGACATCTTATCTTCTTTTATAGGCGAATTAGTTACATTTTCACAGAAAAAGATAGTATTAATAATCGATGAGGTAGACCGTTCTTCTAATAATCAATTGTTTCTTGACTTTTTGGCTATGATGCGAGGACGTTACTTAAAACGAAACAATAATTTTGATTTTCCTACTTTTCACTCTGTCGTTCTCGCGGGAGTTTACGATGTAAAAAAGTTAAAATACCGAATCGAACCATCTGCAACACTAAAATATAACAGCCCCTGGAACATAGCCGTAGATTTTGAAGTAGATTTAAACTTGAATGTAAATGAAATAATCTCTATGATGGATGTTTATACTGAAGAAAAACAAATAGCGATGGATAAAAATGCCATAGCTGAAAAACTATGGTATTATACCTCCGGCTACCCATTCTTAGTTAGTAATTTATGTAAAATTGTTGACGAAAAAATAATTCCGCACCGAGAAAATCAAAATTGGACAACCGCGGACATAGAGTTGGCGTTCAAAATCGTTATGCAGCAACAAAACACTAATTTTGAGCATCTTATCAAAAGTCTGGAGAATAATAATAAATTGTATGAAACAGTCTTTCGTATAATTATTGGCGGCGAAATAATAGGTTTCAATCTTGATAATCCGGACATAGATTTGGGAGTAACGCTTGGAATTTTTGCCAAAGAAGGCAATAGACTAAAAATACATAATCGTATTTATGAACAGCGAATTTACAATTATATGATTTCACGAATAGAAACCTCAAGCAGTTATTCTCCTTACAGCGGAAAATATGTTAAAGACAAAGTACTTGATATAAGCAAACTACTTCTTGGATTTCAACAATTTATGCAGGAGAATCATAGCGGTAAAAATAAAGACTTTTTAGAAAAACAAGGAACATTATTATTTCTTGCCTTTTCTCAACCGGTTATCAACGGTCAGGGATTTTCTTTTAAAGAGACACAAATAAGTGAAGAAAGACGATTAGATGTGATTATTACTTACTTAGAACAAAAATATATTATAGAAATAAAAATATGGCATGGCGAACAAGCACATAAAGATGGTTTAGAACAACTATCCGATTATCTTGACCGCCAGAATTTGAAAACCGGATATTTACTTATTTTTGATTTTCGTGTTCAACAGAAAGAATATAAACATCAGCAAATAAAATTTCTTGACAAAGATATTTTTGCGGTCTGGGTGTAGTAGGAGGGGAGAAGCAATTTTTTTTGAAATTTTAATCTAAATAAAAAAGCCCCTTTTTGAGGGGCTTTACTTAAAAAAATCTACTTATGAAAAAAACACTTAGTAAGTAAACTTACTAATATTATTGATTATGAAAAATATTCTAGTACATTCCGCCCATACCACCCATTCCTGGATTCATTTGTGGTTCTGGTTTGTCCGATTTTTCTTCTACTATTACACATTCGGTAGTTAAAAACATACCTGCGATTGATGCAGCATTTTCTAAAGCTATTCTTGCAACTTTGGTAGGGTCTATTACTCCTGCAGCCATTAGATTTTCATATACTCCTGTTTGTGCATTGTAACCGAAGTCACCTTTTCCTTCTAATACTTTTTGAACTACTACTGAGCCTTCTACTCCGGCATTTGCAACTATTTGTCTTAGTGGTTCTTCTAATGCTCTACGGATAATTGCTATACCTGTAGTTTGGTCTTCGTTATCACCTTTAAGTCCATCAAGTGAAGCAATTGCTCGGATGAATGCGATACCTCCACCAGGTATTATACCTTCTTCTACTGCTGCTCTTGTTGCGCTTAGTGCATCATCTACTCGGTCTTTCTTTTCTTTCATTGCTACTTCTGAAGCTGCTCCTACATAAAGTACTGCTACTCCACCTGCGAGTTTAGCAAGTCTTTCTTGTAGTTTTTCGCGGTCATAATCTGAAGTTGTTACTTCTATTTGTGCGCGAATTTGTTTTACTCGGTTAGCGATGCTTTGTTTGTCACCTGCTCCGTTTACGATGGTAGAGTTTTCTTTATTGATAACTATTTTTTCGCAAGTTCCAAGCATATCTAATGTAGTCGCATCTAATCGGTATCCTTTTTCTTTTGTAATAACTTCTCCGCCTGTCAATATGGCTATATCTTCCAACATTTCTTTTCTACGGTCTCCGAATCCGGGAGCTTTTACTGCTGCGATTTTAAATGCAGGATTTCGTAATCTGTTTACCACAAGAGTAGCAAGTGCCTCGTCAGTTACATCTTCGGATATTATTACCATAGGACGTCCTTTTTGAACTACTTGTTCTAATACAGGCATTAGGTCTTTCATCACAGAAATTTTTTCATCGTGGACAAGAATTAGTGGATGTTCGTAAACACCTTCCATTTTTTCTCCATCAGTGATAAAATAAGGGGAGATGTATCCGCGGTCAAATTGCATACCTTCTACCACTTCTACGGTGGTTTCTATACCTTTGGCTTCTTCTACGGTTATTACGCCTTCTTTTTTTACTCTTCTCATTGCTTCGGCAATAAGTGCGCCTATTTCAGAGTCGTTGTTTGCCGAAACTTTTGCTACTGCTTCTATTTTAGAAGAATCTTCGCCTATTTTTTCTGATTGTGCTTTCAAGCTTTCTACTACTTTTGCAACAGCTTTATCTATTCCGCGTTTCAAATCCATAGGATTTGCTCCGGCAGTTACATTTTTTAAGCCCACTGCGATTATAGATTGTGCGAGAACGGTTGCTGTAGTAGTTCCATCGCCTGCGTTATCAGCAGTTTTTGATGCTACTTCTTTTACTAATTGGGCGCCAATGTTTAAGTAAGCGTCAGATAGCTCTATTTCTTTAGCTACTGTTACTCCGTCTTTGGTTATTTGTGGAGCGCCGTATTTTTTTTCTATTACCACGTTTCTACCTTTTGGTCCTAATGTAACCTTCACTGCGTTAGCTAACTCGTCTACGCCTTTCTTTAATAAATCTCTTGCTTCTAAGTTATATTTAATTTCTTTTGCCATTGTTCTTAATTTTAAAAATAATTTCTAAATAATAATACATTTCTCTTTACAAACTAAATAACTGCTAAAATATCTGTATGCTCCATTATCAAGTATTCTGTTCCATTGTATTCTAATTTTGAACCAGAATATTTACCGTATAGAACTATTTCCCCTACTTTAACTTCTATTTCTTCGTTGCTTCCTATGGCTATGACTTCTCCGCGTTGCGGTTTTTCTTTGGCTGAATCAGGAATATAAATACCTGTTCTTGTAACCTCTTCTGCGGGTTGAGGCAAAATCAATACTCTTTTTCCAAGAGGTTTAATACTTACGTTTGACATATCTAAATAAATTTTTAAATGTTATTATTTATTATGCTCGCTATATTTCATATATTGTGCCATTCTTATTTTTGTTGATTTTACTGACATTTTTGCACTATTGCATAATTATATTTGTCAGTTTATGACATTTTGACAAAAAAAGAAAAAATACGAAAAAAACTTGAAAAAATTGTGAAAAAAATTGTGAAAAAATTTTTTCATTACAAAAAAAATGTTTATATTTGTAGATTAAAAAACATTATATGACCAATTATAAACAATTGTTATTTAGCATCAAATCAAGACTTTCATATTCTACTTTACAAAATATAGTAGAGACTCTGGGAGGAAGCGGTGCGCGCGGCATGGAGGCAACCATTGATAAACTTGAAAATGATTTTGAGACAGAATTTGATGCACTATTTTATAACAATCTGTATAATAACTATTTAGAGCATGTATTATGTGGAGATAAATATGTTTTTTTCTACAAGCTCAATGCCGCTACATTTGATTATTGCTATAATTTTTTTAAAGACTTTGAAATAAAATCGTCTGTTTTCTCTGCAAATTTTCCTTTTGTGTTGTCGGAAGTCGAAATTTTACAAGTTCCAGAGGACACTATTTTTATCTCAAATATATACGAACATGAAAATTTGTTATATTTAACAATAAACACCATTCGCAGTATAGAAGATAAAATAGAATTAGACCGCCAGAGTATTCAGGTCTCCGATTCAGATAATTTTACTAAGTTCTTTGGTGTGAAAAAATTAAAAAAGCAATTTTTTGATGTTATCGTTTTAAACAAATTGCATTCTACCATAGAATACCGGATGGATTATTTGACTGGTTATCAGACAGGTATGTGGTTTCAACAAATAAAAAAATTCTTTACTAATATTTGTCCTAATAATATAGAAATAAATACCGAGTTGAATCTTTTTTCTATCTTGTTGAAAATATATCAAGACAAAAGTGGACAAATATGCGAGTTGAAATTTACTACCGATGATGATATAATAAAAGGATTGAAATCACGTTTGAACCGAGAGGACATACGTGAAGATAAATATCATTTAGCGGGTAGTGTTGCGGTGCCGCAAATCAACCCGTATCGTATAGGTATAATGTGGGATATTGATTCTTATAAGACCGAGTTGTTAGTGCCAGGCACTTTAAAACTTCTCAATTCTGTTTCACCGATGATAAATGAAGTGATAATAAGTCGTTGTAGAAATATTACTGACTACAATTTTATAATAAACAAAATTTTTTCTTATCTAATTAGCCATGATATCCAAAAATAAAGTACTAAATTACGTAGAGCGCGAGTCCAATTCTGATATACTAAAGTCGCTGTTGTGGATAATTATTGATTATATCTACAATAATACTAAGCTTTCTCACATAGAATATGGAAGCATTAGGAATTTAGTGGGCGAAAAGTACAGAGACGAGGACATTATTAGCGCAGTTCAGATGTTAAGTTTCGGCAAGTATCCGGTTCTTGACGTGGGATACGAGTACATAGATGGTAGCAATATGAGCTTTGCTGTTAGCAAGAAAGCAGTAAAAGAAGCCGAAAAATATGGTAATCTTGTTCATCCTAATACGGGACGTCTAATTCCTAAAGATGAGTACAAGAAGAATCTTTTTTTGTATTTTGTTCCTATCTATCAGCAGTAATGTACAATTTGAGTCTGGAACATTTGGAGGTGATGAGTTTTGGAAATAAATATTTTGCAGGTTTCCAAAAACGTTCTTTAATAGAAACTTACGAGGAGTTTATCGAACAGCTGTATAATGATATAGAAATGATTATCAGCGATTTGGAAGAGACTCGTGATGTTATATCTAATTCGGAAGATTCTATAACGGTTCAGATAAAAAATAATCTTCGTCAGCAAGGTTATCATGCCGAGCATGGTGTAAAAGATGGGGGACACGTTGATTTGCGTGTTCAGTTTCGCGACTTTAAGTGGTTTGCCGAAGCCAAAAAGTGGAACGGCGCTACTTATATATATGGTGGGGTGGAGCAGCTAATTAGCCGTTACACTTTGGGAGGTTATAATCAAACCAATGGCGGAGTATTAATATATTTTTTTTGTGATAATATCTTTCAAAAAATTGACGAATTAAAGTTACATCTTCAAAAAATAGAGTCGCCGCGCTTTACAGTTACCACACTTGAAAATTCATTTTATTTTTATACGAGTCATCTTCATCAAACTTCCGGATTAGATTTTAAGATAAAATTTTTTCCGGTGATATTGCATTTTAAACCTAATGACAAAAGTTCGCGAAAACGAAAGAAGAGTTTAGACTGTAACAAATAATAAGCAAACAAATTTATATAAATATAATTAACATGAAAATTCATAAAGCAGGTTTAATTCCTATTATCGTAATGTTTTGTTTTGTGATAGGAGTGAACATATTAAATTTTAAGTTCTTGTATGATTTGAAAGTATTGTATTATTTGATACAATTAGGGTCATTGTATTTAGTTTTTATGGTGTTGAATTTTTTTAGAAATCCGACTCGTAGAATAGTAGAGAATGAGTATGTGTGTTTGTCTCCTGCCGATGGGACAATTGTAGTAATAGAAGAGACCACCGAGCAAGAGTATTTTAAGGATAAACGTTTGCAAGTCTCCATTTTTATGTCTGTGTGGAATGTTCATTTGAATCGTTATCCCGTTTCGGGTGAGGTAAAGTATGCAAAATATCATAAGGGGAAATTTTTGTTAGCACGTAATCCGAAGTCATCTCTTGAAAATGAACGCACCAGTACGGTGGTAAAAGATTTGAAGGGGCGCGAAATTTTATTTCGTCAGATAGCCGGTATTGTGGCAAGACGCATAATATTTAATCCTGTTGTAGGCGACAAAGCACGTCAGGGTTCCGAGATGGGCTTCATTCGTTTTGGCTCTCGTGTGGATATCTTTTTTCCGCTCGGCACAAAGATAAAAGTTCAATTAGGTGATAAAGTACAGGGAGGATTGAGTGTTATCGCCGATTTGTAAACAGAATAACAGAAAAATAAATTTTAAAAAATATAAAAATAATAGAATAGGTTTTTGTTTATATTTTTTTCCTAACTTTGCAAAAAATAATATAAAGCAATAATTTATGTCGGTCTATAAAAATGTAAAACATATAACTACTCATGTTCTTCAAAACATGAAATCTATAGGCGAAAAAATATCTATGCTTACTGCGTATGATTATTCTACTGCGAAGATAATTGATGCAGCTGGCATAGATGTTATACTTGTCGGGGATTCTGCCTCCAATGTTATGGCAGGACATCAAAGTACACTTCCCATCACACTTAACGAGATGATTTATCATGCGAGCTCGGTTGTTCGTGCTGTCCGTAGAGCTTTAATCGTTGTAGATTTGCCGTTTGGCACTTATCAAGGAAATTCTAAAGAAGCACTTTCGTCCGCTATTCGTATTATGAAGGAGACAGGAGCGCATGCTATTAAGATAGAAGGCGGGGAGGAGATAAAAGAGTCAATTATACGTATTCTCTCGGCAGGTATTCCCGTCATGGGACACTTAGGACTTACTCCGCAATCTATCCACAAATTTGGAACTTACTCTGTACGGGCGAAAGAAGAAGAAGAAGCATTAAAATTGTTGAACGATGCAATCCTCTTGCAAGAGACCGGATGTTTTGGATTAGTATTAGAAAAAATCCCCGCTAAGCTGGCTGCTAAAGTTACGGCTCAGCTAAAAATTCCTACTATTGGCATTGGAGCGGGTCCAAATGTAGATGGACAAGTTCTCGTTTTTCATGATATGATGGGAATTACGCAAGAATTTTCGCCTCGTTTTTTACGAAGATATCACAATTTGTACAACGAGATATATAATTCGGTTCAGAGTTACATATCGGATGTCAAAAGTAAAGACTTTCCTAATGAAAAAGAACAATACTAATTTTTAATTTTATAATTTTTTTAATAATGAAGAAAATCAATTTTTTATTAATTGCATTAATTTTATTTCTAATGTCTTGTGAAGATAAGACTAAATTTAAGACCACCGAAACCGGTATAGATTACCGATTTATAGAAAAGACCGAGTCGGGCATCAAAGCAAAAGAAGGTGATGCTATGAAAGTAAGCATTAAATATTATGACGATGCCAAAGATTCTTTACTTTTTGACTCGCGTGAGGTACCAGGCGATTTTAGAATACAGACGATAAAATCTACTTATGACGGCAGTATAGATGAGGCATTTGCTATGTTAGAGAAAGGGGACAGCGCCATATTTAAAATAGACGCCGATAATTTTTTCGCCAAGACCGTAGGAGTAGCATTACCTGAGTTCTTAAAAAAAGGGGACAAGTTAAGATTTGAAGTACGAGTTATTGACATACAGGATAAAGCCAAAGTAGAAGAAGAGATGACAAAACAAATGGAAGAACTTGCTAATCAAGAAATTACCTTGTTAAATGATTATATCAAAGAAAATAATATAACTGCCACTCCAAGTGAATCAGGACTGTATTATATTCAAAAAGAGAAAGGTAACGGCAAAAAACCTGTTAAAGGTGACAAAGTGTCTTTGCATTATACAGGTAAATTTCTTAACGGCGAAGTATTTGACTCGTCATTAGAGAGAGGACAACCTTTTGAATTTTTGTTGGGAGAAGGACAAGTTATCGCGGGTTGGGACGAAGGCGTGGCACTCATGTCAGTTGGTGAGAAAGCAACATTTGTTATTCCCTCAAAAATAGGATATGGACCTAATGGAATTCAAGGCGCCATTCCGGCATATTCTACATTAATATTTGAAGTAGTATTGTTAGAAATTTTGCCTAAGTAATCAAATAGAATATTAAGAACTTGCCAAAGTTGAAAACTTTGGCAAGTTGCCGTTTACAGAATAACTTTACTA
>DYQJ01000093.1 GCA_020719345.1 Draconibacterium orientale
GCCTTATATGGTTCAAAAAATTTATCACTTAAAAATTTACACTACCAAATTATTTATTGTAATTAATATTTTTCTCAAAGTTAGCGTTAAAAATATACTTATACAATAAATAATTTTCTAAATTTTATATACGTACTTTACGTATTTTACGTGATTCAATAAATTTTTCTCAAAATGCTGTCCGCTACTTTTGGTTGGTAATGATAAATATCATAATAGTTTGTTATATCATTAGTTAAACTATTTATTCCCGAAAAATCATAAATATTTTGCTTGTCAAATATTTGATATAAGATAAGCATGTCATTGAGATTTAGTTTTTTTTGTTCAAAGTTAGGACTGATAACTATTTTATAATCAGTGTTGTGTCGGTCAAAAATATTTTTAATTTCTTTTAAAATGTTATTTTGTGCTTGGAGTATGGTTTCTTGATAAAAAGATTGAATTGTATCGCGGTGATAAAAATTTTTTTTGGCATAAAATTTTTCTGGTTGCTCCTCTATTTCGCGGTCAAGATTATGAATAAAAAAGTCGTTAGTGTAAGTATCCGCATATTTTTGATTGAAATCTATTTGTGTCATGTACTCACGTTGCTTGCGAAACATTTTATAATCAAGATATTCTATGAAAAAATTGTTTTTAAAATATTCTTTAAAAAAGAGAAAATGGAATTTTATTTTAGAATAGTCCGAATAAATATAATGTTTGATAAACAGACGACTAAGAGTATCTTCTGTATGGCTAATTATTTCATAATCAATGACTAATATAGCATTATCTATTTTTATTTTTTGTTGGTCTATGAGATTTATTTTTTTATAAATTCCGACAATATTATCTTTATAAGCATCAAAATGAAAAGCGCGGCAATTGTTTATATATTTACACCAGCTGTCAGTTCGCCATGCCATCAGCCGTGAGCTGCCAAATAAGAAAGAATTATATTTTAGCGAGTCTTTGTTTTGCAAGAATTTTTCCACACTAACAAAATCACGATTCGGCTCGATAAAATAGTCGTCATAATAATTTTGATATTGAAATAAAACTTTGAACGGGTCAAAGATGAAATAGCTAATAATCAAGCAGATAAAAGGAATACTAAAAAATAATATTGTATAAACAATTTTTTTGAAATAATTTTTTTTCATTCTAATATTTATTTTTTATTCTAATATTTCTGTTATTCCCTCGCCTTGCGCTGCATTTGGAATTGCAATATTAAAAAGCATAGCCATAGTAACTGCGAGGTCTTGTATTTTTATTTGTCTGTAAATATTTTTGTGTGGTATTTTCCAGCCGTAAAAAATTAGTGGGACATGCAAATTATTATTAAACGGGGAAATTTGTGCCGAAATAGAATATTCGCCGGTTATTTTAGGGTCTGCCATCCATCCGGGTGAAAAAACAATAAAAACATCTCCAGATTTTTTCTGGTAGAAGCTGTTTTGTATTTTAGCAAATATTCCATCGGTAGAATTGTTTATCAACTTGTTAGCAGATATAGCATACGAGATACCGGTAAATTGTATCATAAACTCGGCAACTTTGTCTTGAATTTCTGATAGAGAGATTTTAGATTGTTCTATTAAAGTGTGATTCAAATATATTTGATTTTGATAGAAAAATGATATCCATTCTCCGCTTCCGTAAAAAGCTTTCAAATAGGTATTTAATAGTGACAAAGAGCTTGTGAGATTAAAATATCCGCCCTTCATATCTATTGCTTTCAAAAATAGCGGGTCATCGGTGGCGCCACGGTCTGCGGTAAGATAAACTAAGAAATTATCTTTTCCGTACAAATCTTCTAATGTAGATAAAAGATGTGCTATGTCATTATCCAATCTGATATAAGTATCTTCTATTTCTATGGAACGTAATCCGAAAATATCATTAACGCTTCCAGTAGCGGCAAATCCGATGGCAATAAAATCTGTTATTTCATCATTCCCTAATTTTTCTTCTATCATAGCGGTAATTGCGAAATCTTTAGTAAATGTATTTCCAAACGGAGTGTATTTCAATATCTCGTAGCTTCCGTAAAGTTCTTTTAAATTAGTAATATTATACGGAAAAGTATTTCCAGATTTGAAACCTACTTCATACGAATTTGCATCTAACAAACTTTCAGAGTATTCATTTTCATCTAAGAGCGTAGTCCATTGTTGCGAGACGTATAAGTCAGATATTTCTTTGTCGTTGAATTGATTTACCCAGTTTGGTACTTGTTTGAAGTAGTAGCTGCTTGATACCCAGTGACCGTCTTCGTAATCGTACCAGTAGGCGGCATCGGCTAATATTCCGCCTGTAAGAATTGCTGCATTGTCGTTGATTGCAATACTAATAACTTTAGACTGTTTATAATTAGATAGTTTGAGTTCGTCAGTCCATGTAGTTGCGTCTAAGTTTCTTGGCGATTTTCCTATATTTGTGACTAAATTAGCACCTATAGTAGTTTCTTTGCTGTCTTCTACGGCAGTGACTTCGGTTTCTTTTAGCTGCGAGTACCAAGTATCCGCAACTATACCATGTAGGGAAGGCGTGCTTCCGGTTACTATTGTCGCATAACCGGAAGCAGAGGCAGTAATTAAATAATTATATTTAACGTTATGACAAAATGTTCCCTCGTTAATCATTTTTTTAAAACCATGTTCTCCAAATTTGTTCCAATATCGGCTGATAAAATCGTATCTCATTTGTTCTACCACTATTTGAACAACTATTTTAGGTTTTTTATCGGTAATACTCTGTGCGTTAAGAGTTAATATATTTATTAATAAGATAAAAAAAATAATTACTTTCTTCATAAATTAAAATTTAGGTTGAAAAGCATTTTTAACATGCTTAATTGTGTGTCCTGTGATATAGAAATTAACGAAAATGACATCAAATCTTGCTTCGGCGTCAATTTTTTTGTCGCGAATATAGAAATCTGCTGCTTCTAAGAGGAATTCTTGTTTTTGATTGTTTATCATGTCTGCTATATTTTCGTGGCTGTTTGTAGTTCTTCCTTTTACTTCCACAAAAACTATATTATTTTTGTCTTGCGCGATTATATCTAATTCTTTATTGTTGTGACGATAATTTCGTTCCAAGATTTCGTAATCTCTGCTTATCAAGTAGTCGTGTGCTATGTTTTCTGCACGTTTACCGAGTTCATTATGTTCTGCCATAGGTTATTTATTTTTAAGGAATTAAAGCAAATTGAATTTTGAATCCGACATCTATATTAGTAATAGGGAATCCGATATTAGCTTCGTTAAAAGTGTGATTATAAAAAAGTTGCACGTCAAATCGTTCGTTAAGAGTATAATCTGCGGTCGTGCTTAGGGAGAAGCTTTTTTTGTATTCATTACTTTCACTTAGATTTTCTGCTATTCGTCTGTAAATGACGTCATTATTATTTATAGATAAATCGGCTCTTAGTATTAGGTCGCTTTTGAAATATTGTTTGTCTCCTCCTACGACTATTGTAATTGGTAGTTGGGCAAATTTGTATCCTGCGCCGATAGTTATTCCGTTTTGTCGCAGTTCTTCTAATCTGTTACTGCTGAGGCTGAGTCCTATTTTACGGGCTTGTGCGTATTCAAATTTAGTGCTAAGTGTCCCTTTCCAAGTTATGTCTATTCCCAAAAAAGGTTTAAATGCTTCGTCTATATATACTGTTGCTATTTCATATTTAGGAATAAAAGTAGAGTTTTCGTATCTTGAGAGTTCAGTGGAGCTTGAGGCATTATAATTATAATTTACATTAGAAGCAAAATTATAAGCTGCATAAGTAGAAGAATAATTGTGAGTTACGGCAATTTTAGTTACATATTTTTTCACAAACGGCAAATTACCAAGTCCTTCATAGGTTAAATTCCAATTAGGTAACGGGATATTTGGGAAATTAGAAAGTCGCATTTTTTTCACGTCTTGTCCGCTGTATGCGGCGAGAAATGCCATGACTAATATATCTTGGGTATTAGAATTAAAACCGTCTGCAAAATATAATCCGGAGGTGTCCAATCTGGTTGTGGCATCGTAATCCTGATATTTTGCAGCTAACTCATTAGCCAGACGTTCTCCTATATCTTGACGGTAGATGAGGAAGTTTTCAAACGCTTCGGAATAATATAGTTCCGTTTTTTCTTTTTCTTTATCTCGCAAAAATGCAGTTAATATTGAATTGTAAGATGTTGTAAAATTACCTATTATCTCACGATTTTGAATATCAAATAATTCGGCGCCGTAAACTATATAGTCGGTTTCATCAAAATTAATAGACCTGTCAAAGGAGAAAATTATACTCATGTTATTTATTGGATTGACCGTTAATTTACCTGCAAACGCTTTCTTCTTGGTATGTAAAAAAGGTTCTTTTAGTGTGCTGTCGGCGATGAGCCAGTCGCGGTTGTAAGCTGTTTGAAAGAAATTGGGATTTTGTTCGCCAAAAATAAAACCTGCTCCCGGCGCCCAATTTTCTCTAATCTCTTGCATTCCAAAAATATATGAATCTGGTCTGTATCCGTACATTAGCATTCCGCTTGTTTGCGTGTATGTTATGCTTGCGCGTTGCACTGCCATTAGCGAGTAGAGCGCATAGTCGCTTAATATAGTCGCTATATTTTCATTTACTTCTCGCTTACCTGTGACTTCTACTGTTGCATTGGCAACATCTAAACGTGAGGTGAATTTAACTTTTTTCTCGTCAATGACTTCATAATCTCCCGGCACAACTTTACCTTCGGCATCTGTTACTTTAACTTCTGATATAGTTTTAGTCTTTAAATTGTGCGTGATAATTTTTGCTACTCCCATCGTTAATTTAACTTTAGTAGAGTGGCTGACGTCTTTGAATTTTTTGTCCATCGGGGTTCTTCCGGTTCTTGTGAAACGTGCGTTTACAGTTTTAAGATATTTATTTTTATTATAAATTTTAGTAAACGTAAGTGTGGAATTGAGTTTAATTATTTGAGCGTTTTGTATGGAATTACCAAAATCTACTCTGCGCGTGTCTCCTGTTTCGGGGTCTTCTATTTCTATTGCTTCTGCTCCTCGTAGCCAGTCGTAAGTAGCGCCGTAATTGGCAGTTAGCGAAGTCCATTTGAGTAGAGGCAATTTATTGATAGGAGTAGTCCAGGCGACATCTAAAGTTTGTTTGTAGTCAGTGTTTTGTCCCATATTGTATAGCTCGTGAAAAATAGTATCAGCCGGTTGATACCCTAAGTTTTGGAAAAATCCTCGTTGTTCGGACATTCCTCTTGGGTCTACTCGCGAAGCATTTATGGCATTAAAAGTGACTTTCAAATTTTTAGAGACTTTATGAGTAAGGTCATAAGTTCGTGACCATAGAAAATCTTTTTGATAGGTTGCCGGTATGTCAAGTCCTTTGAGTTCAGGATTTAACATCGTACTGACATCTCTTGTCTTGGTGGTGTTGTAGTGGCGATTGATAGCGGCGGTGAATGCGAGAGTAGTCGGCATTAAATAATAATTGAAATCTTTTATTATTTCTATCTTTTTAAAAATAGATTTTTTAAAAGGCGCGTAATTTTTAGGAGTCAAGCTGAGATTGTAATTTAGCGAGGCAGTGAGATTTTGGTCAATATTGTATTCAGTGTTTACATCTCTTGAGGATATTTCGCTAAAAGCAAAAGATGACGACCAGTTTTTTATGTCATATAAATGTGTTTTTGCAGTTGTTTTGCCATTTATTTTAACATTAGTTAGATTTATATTTTTTCGTTGGACAAAATCTTGCGAATAATATCTGATAGTATCTTTTTGTTCGGGTGTTAATTTGTCATCTTTGAGAGTAGTTTGTAATAAAATATCAGGGTCGAGAGGATTGTATTCCGGATTTGTAAAGCTTTGCGAAAATCCAAAGTACAAAGGAATACTAACGCCGAATGCCGTAGGGAAAAATTTGCCAAGTTGCACATTAGAAGACAAATAATATTCGCGAACAGTATTTTTATATCTGTCGTTGACCTTTTTTTCTATGCTGCCAAATCCTGGAGTATGTGTGTATCCATCTACTGCTACGGATGCAAAGTCGGCTAAGTCTGCTGATAGTCTTGCGTTTGCTGCCCATCCGCCGTCTTCGTTAAATTCGGAGAGTCGGAGTTCATTAATCCATATTTCTCCCGATTTTTGTAATCCATCATCGTAATTTAAGTTGTTTGCTTGCACAGGGTTACGGACTCCTACCATAATAGTTTTTACATTGCTCAAATTAGGATTTCCCATTATCGTTATTCGTCTTCCGAAGTCGCCGTCCGGAACTTGATATGGTGTTAGCATTGAGACCATTGAGCCGGGTTCGTTCATTGCATTGTTTCGTAATTGTTTTGCGAGTTGTAAAATTTCAAATTCTAAGTCTAATTCGTTTTCTTCGGGCCAAACGGTGTATTCGTCTTTAGTGTCTTCTCCTTCTTTAGGATTTCCTATGTATAATCCCGAAGGTGTGACTTTTAAAGGGATTTCGTACTCGTAAAAATTCTCTTTAAAGTCCGAGCCGAGGCGAATGAAAAGCGTTAAGTCGTTGTCATTAAGAATGTCTCCTACGAGTTGCTCGGCATGTACAAACATTTGTAGTCGTTTGTATTTTCTAAGATCCATGTTAATATTTTTATAAACTGCCTTAGCTTCGCCATCAATTAAGTCTTCCACTTTTAAAGAGAGTGCTTGTTCGTTTAGTTGTGTCACATTGGGACCGTAATGCGAAATTTCGCGTGTTACTCCGGGTGGCAAAATATAGTTGACCGGCGATTTAGTAGCGGATTCTTCTATATTTACAACTGTTACATCTAATCGTCCTCCTTCTGTTTGCGGATATGTTGTTCCTTCGTTTCCTGCGATGAGAGGATTTTGATATCTTCTCCACTCTCCGCGGACGAGTTCTAATTTAGCAAATCGGAGGAACATTTCTTCTTCAAATCCTCGCATGAACAATCTCATAAATCGGATAGATTTAAAATCGGAGATATTTCCGATGACGTCGTCTGGTTCGGAAATAGGGATTTTAAATTGGTACCATTTTATAGTTTCATTTACGCCATCAACATTTTTGAAAGTAGACTCTACAATATTGGTAATGTAATTTTGCCCTACTTCCATTTTTTCGGGTGTAATTTCTACTACGTATTGAAAATAATTTTCATATACGTCCATCGTGTTGTCCATGTTAATGTCTTCTATATCAGGGTATAAAGTTGTGCTGGTGTATGCCACATCATTTCCTGTTCCCAGTGGCGAGTTTCCATCTATGCCGTTAAAATTTCGGTATCTTTCTAATACTCCGGTTTTTGTGTCTTCAAAATCGGGATGTAAAAAGAATTTAAAATCATCTGCTGATGGGTCCGAGGCGGTTTGACGATAAAAGTCAGAATTAGTGCCATAAGTCTGTTGCACTTTTGTAAGATACCAATTGTAAAAACTCTTTTCATCATCATTAGTAAGTCCGTCAAAACCAACATCTTGATATACTCTGGCTTCGGGAACATTATCAAAAGTAGGCGTGAGCATCTGTTTTCTAGAGACAACCGCTAAAGAAGTTGTATCTATGAGTTCTGGATTCGGGGGATATGGTAATCCGTTTTCAAAGCTCTTTTTTCCATCTCTCAAAACATCTTCGGAAATATCTCCGAGATTAAAATATAAATATCCGCCGGTATTGTTAAGTGTATCCGATATAAATGGATCCATCAGCCAAAATTCAATAAATTCAATATTTGCGGTTTCAAAATCACTCATCATTATAGAGCGCATTATTCCTCCCCAGCGGTCTTGCGGTCTTTTTAAGAATCCTGTTTCGTCTAATCCTGCGGATACGGTGCTTCCAACAAAGTCAAAATTGTAAGGTCCCCGCTGTTGCGGATAGAATGCGAGATTGAGTAGTGCGAGCTTATTAGGCAAACCATTAGGATTTTCTTTATTAGGAAAAAGTTCGGTCTCTAATACTTGACGCGTCAAATTATTAGTAAGTTCTTCTTTTGTAAGGTGTTTCGGAGTGATGCTGATATTTCTTACTTGCAGGTCTTGGCTGACGGTGTACCATGCCAGCTTAGCTCTGTTGTAACCATTAGCAAAAGACAATGAGTCCCCTTCGGGAAATAATAGTCGTTGATTTTGCGGGGTACTTGCCAGATACCAGGCATACGGTGATTTCATATCTATTGAGGTTTGACTGCCCTCAAAATCATCTATATATGCGCTTCCTGTGCGTCCTATGGCTCGTGGATTTCCGGGAACTAATTGTGCAAACTCGGAGGTGAAAGTTATTTTAGATGCCTCCTTAGTGTTGATAAAAGGCAACATATCAACGGCTTTGGTAAGGAAAGGAGCTTCGCGAGTGTACGAAGTATTAAAACCCCAGATAGTATTAGATATTGGTTCTTCTCCTATATCAATTTTGTTGGTATATGGCTTTTCAGACAGTCGCATGACGGTGGCGCCGATATTAAAATTTTCACTAAAGCGATAGTCTAAATGAGTTCCTATCAGACTTTTTGTTTTTATATTAAACATAGTATTACTCTCTAATTTAACTTTTATAGGAGTTCCGGGCGTCAGATATGCGGCGTTCAGAATGGTAACCCTTCCCATAGAATAGTCCACCATATAATCAGTTCCTTCTGTTAATTCTACTGCTCCGGCTGTTACTTTTACTGAGCCTTCGGGAATATTAAATGCGTTCAAATATATTTGCGAGCTGCTTGCCGATTTATAAGAACCTTTGATATAAAATTTATTTTTCTCGGCTAATTGTTGTGCTTTGTATTGAGTAGAGTCATAGAGTTCGGTAAAAACATATTTTTCTGCCGCCACTTCATCGTCAATTTGTTTCTCTAAATACTCTCCAAATGGCTCTAACATTGGAAAATATATTCTTCCGTTAGAAGATTTGATAGTAACTCCTTCTATGAAGTCAAATTTGCCGTCCGGGTAAGAATTAAGTTGATTATCTGTTTTATCTAAATTCATTACCGTCAGCAATCTTTTTTCGTTAATTTTTCCTTCCGGTATGTACAACATTTTTGTTCCGGTGGCGTCATTGTTATACATTATTTCTAATTTAAAGTCATCGCTTGTTATAGAATATGCTCCGAGTGCGTAAACATTTTTCATCATCAAGTCCCAATTAGGGAGTGATGGAGTCATTGCGGGTCCTTTTAATAATTTTAAAATCAAGGTATTAGGCGAGGCAATGTCTCCGTTAGAAAATTCGCCTATTTTGTAAGATTTACCGGATACTGTGTATTCTACTGCGATAGCTAGTATAGCGTCATTTCTGATGGTAGAATTTAGGGAGATATACCCTAAGTCTTCGTTAAAAGTAAATTCAGTAGGTTTGAGTTTTCGTGCATTGTCTAATTTGACGTAATCTTGTCCTTCTATAAAATTGTAATTTCGCAAAGGATTTAAGACTGATGATATTGCACTAACATCTCGGATTCCTGCATAGGTTGTTGTCATCATCTTGTAGAGATCGTTTGTTTCGTTACTTGGATATACTTCATTACTTCCGTAGATTAGATTTTTGGCATATATGTTTTCTGTATTTTCGCCGAGGTCAAGGAATGCAACGATATTTCGGGAGTCGTCATAGTCGCTTGTTTCGTTGGTTATCCATACTTCTAATTTTGTGATAGTAAATCCGGAGGAAATAAGAGGTAAAGTTTGTAGCGCTTTTTCGTACGAATTTCTAAAAAAGTGGGAGAAGAAGAAGTGTTTGTTTGCTTCATATTCGCTTGCTGACAGTTCAAACTCGGAGACTACTGCACCTCCATCTACTTCTATTACTGATGTTTCACCTTCTTGTTGAGTTAAAATAGAAGTTATATATAATTTACCGAACTTCAATTCAGTTAAAAATCCGAAAAGCGTGGTGCTTCCTGGTATTAATGTATTATTGAGTGGAAGCGAGACATTCCCAGCTTCTATTTTTTGTATTATTTCGTCTTCTTTACCTACGTACTCTAATTTAGTTTTATTTTCAAAAGCGAAAGTTGCTTTTGTGTCATAATTTATTCCTACGGTCATCTTGTCGCCAATTTGTCCTGTTACGCCTATTTTAATATCTTCCTCAAAATCAAAGCTAAAACTGCGTTGCACATTTATAGGTAATGCAGTGTTTCGGGAGCGCTGATAGCTTAATCCGAATGTTAAATTGACGGCTCCTGTAGGAGTGATAGATATTTTGTCGGTGCCAAAAATCTTATCAAACCCCTTAATCCCAACATTTAAGTTTTGTTTTAAATAATCTTCTAAAGATTTATTGCCCGTAGAATCAGTGGATGAAAGCGTAGAAATTTTATCTCGCCAGTATTTTCTTACCATCACGTCTTCTTGGTATTTCATATATTCGTTAAAATCCATGACGTATGGGACTCCATTTCTGGTATCTCCAATTTTATCTGTAAAAACGAACTTTCCGGTTCGGTAGTCATATTCTACTTCGGTGGAAAAATTTGAGGGACGCGATAAAGACATTGGAGATTCCGACATGTTATCGTAAGGATTATTAGAATAATGTTTGAACGGATACTTTATGGTATCGTCGTCATTAGGATTATCCGGCGAAGCCCAGATGCTTTTCAGTTTGTCATTATCTAAAATAGGCGGTTTTATGTTGACTGACGCATTGGTAGTCCAGACTAAAAACCACGACATCGCAATTATAAATATTGCATATAAAAATTTATTCTTATTTTTTAACATTGCTTGTTTATAATAATTAGTAATACTTTTTTAGTAAAAATTTATCATAGGCATAATTGTTTTTATAGTGATTTATAACATTTTCAAAGATTGTTTTACTAAGTCTTCCACTGACAAGTGTTTATCTTTTTTGATAACAGTTTCTATAACTTTTTCTACGGCTTTTCTTGTAAAACCTAACATAAGGAGTGCGGATGTTGCCTCGTCTGTTATATTTTTATTATCAAATATATTAGGAATTTGCTCGTCTTCTTGATTGGTTATTTTGTCTTTTAAATCTACGATAATGCGTTGCGCGGTCTTGAGTCCTATGCCTTTGATAGATTTTAAAGTTGCTACGTCGTCTTCTAAGATTGCTTTCTGAATATTGTTATAAGTTAAGTATGAGAGCATTAGACGAGCAGTATTAGGACCTACTCCGGAGACTAATATCAATAATCTGAAGACTTCTCGTTCTTGTTTCTCAAAAAAGCCGTATAAATTATTGGAGTCTTCTCTGATAATTTGTTGCACATACAGACGCGCTTCTTTAAGATTATTTAACTTTGTATAAGTGTGTAAAGATATATAAATAGAATATCCTATCCCGAAATTCTCTATTATTACACAGCTCGGATTGAGTTCGGCGATTGTTCCGCTAATAAAGTCGTACATATAAATAAATTAATAATGAACAAAGAATAATTATATCTGCTAAATATCTTCTAACACTTCTATTCCTCCTTTGGTTCGGATAACTATTTTATATATTTGTTTCTCGCGGAACCGATTTTGTTTACGAATGTCTTGCACCATACTTCCGAAAATCTCTTCTATTTCTTCTATTTTTTTATCTTTAATTTTCAAATAGACATCTGCGATAGAAGTTTCTAATTCTTGATTTATATCTTGGTGATAGTAAATTTGTGGGAACTCGTCTTTTTCGTAATATTGAAAAACCTGTTCGCCATCATCGGGTGCTATCTGGTCAGTAAATATTTTATACGGGAACGCCAGATATTTGTCATTAATTTTTACTACAAGAAAATCAAAAGACAGCTGCTCACCTTTTAGATACAGCTCCTTCCTTACTATCTCGTTATTATCAGAGTCATAAAACTTTATCGCCACGTTTATATGTCCGTTTTCATAACTAATAACTTTAAACCGAATAGGCACAAACTCGGATTTCAGGTCTTCTATGGTGGCTTTTAATTTTCGTATCCGACTGTCCTGAAAATAATTTACGCCATACATCACCGCAACAAACAAAAATATAACAATAACTATGTATATAGTATATTTTACAATTTTTTTCATTTTAAAAAAATATTTTGTGCAAAAATAAATATTTTACTCACAAAAAAAACTTTTTTTTTGTTTATATTGTAAAAAAATAAAGAATCTTAAAAAAACTTATTTGTGGTTGTGTTTTTACTGAAGAGATTAAAAAAATAGTTGTACTTTTTGAGGGGAGGCAAAAAGATTGATAGTCCTAAACAATGTAATGCTAAAAAATAGTTGCTCTTTTTCTCTTTATGGAATTTTACAAATATAGAACTCTCTTTTCAATTTCTTTTATGATTTCATTACTACCTTCTATTTTTGTAATTTTATTTTTAAAATCTTCAAACCTATCATTACGTTTAAAGAAAATCCCAATTTGATTTAGATTATCTTTTCTTACCAATCCATTATCTAATAAATATTCAAATTTTAAAAATAATTTTTCGGATTTATGTAATTTTTCGTAAATTTGAATTAAATCATATACATAATATTCTAAAAAAAACTTTTCCAGTTGACTATTTTCCTCTAAAAATAATCGTTCTAATTCAACAGTTAAATTATTTTTGAAAACACTCATAGCATAATCTCTTAAAAGAATAATATCTGAGTCTATAATTGATTTATACTTTGAATAAAATTCTAACAAATTAGTATTAAAATTTATTAATAAATCTGTTTTTGATTCCGAATGTGTAAAAATATGAAATATTTTTGCAATAACATCATATATTATTTCTTCATTATGTAACAAATCAAACAAAATTTCTAAAGCTTTTTTCTCATCAGTTGTGCTGTATGCCTCAGCTAATTTAAGATATATTTTTTTTTCTTGAATATTTAAAATCGTCAAACTTTTTTCAACTGTCAAAAGATTGAAAGTCATTTTTTTATTCCAAGTATTAAAATTAGTCTTTGTAAAAATTTCCAGATATTTTAACAGGTGTCTTTCTTTTACTTCATTTGATATTAATAAAAATTTTGGAACTGTAATTTTTCCAGTGATAATACTTATCCTAATTTATATGAAAAT
>DYQJ01000333.1 GCA_020719345.1 Draconibacterium orientale
AAAAATCAGTAAATTTGAATTTTGGTCACTATTTTTATACGCTACCAATTTTTTTGCAAATTTAAAACGTTGTTTTTTATAATAAAAATAAATTGATTATTTATATATTTTTTTAACTTATTTTAACGTGATATTTATGTCTAATGTTTTGAAAATGAGATTAGAATGGCGGTGGCGTGTTATCTTTACTATAAGAAATGTCATTGAAATTAGTATTATTTGTGCCTCCGTCAAAATCGTTATTCATCTTAGATTTTACTGTTCCCACATTTGTAGAAAAGCTGTTAAAATCGGATTCCGATATATTTGTTGCAATTTCGGAGTTCTCCCATTCTTCAAATCGGGCGAATTCTTCGCGAAAACGGAGTTCCACGTCTGTTACTGCTCCGTTACGGTGCTTAGCAATAATAATTTCGGCGAGTCCTTTGGTAGGTCTTCCATCTTCCGTTTCTGTGAGACCGTATTTTTCGGGTCTATTTATAAATATCACTATATCAGCATCTTGCTCTATGGCGCCTGATTCTCGCAAATCTGACAGATGCGGTCTGCGGTCGCCGGAGCGCATTTCTACGGAGCGGTTTAGTTGCGAAAGTGCGATGACAGGAATATTTAATTCTTTTGCGATGGCTTTTAATCCGCGTGAAATCATACTTACTTCTTGTTCTCGGTTTCCCTTCAGCTCTGCTGGACCTGACATCAATTGCAAATAATCCACTACTACTAAATCTATGTTGTGTTGCATTTTCAATCTTCGCGATTTTGCCCGTAGTTCAAAGAGACTAATTGCAGGGGTGTCGTCAATAAAAATAGGTGCGTCTTCGAGGTTTTTAATTCGTGTTTCTAATTGTTGCCACTCGTAAGGTGCGAGTTTACCTGTTTTTATTTTATCGCCGCCGAGTTCGGTCTCCGAGGAGATTAGTCTGTTTACGAGTTGAAGCGAGGACATTTCAAGTGAAAAAAATGCTACTCCCCTCCCATGATTGACAGCAATATTTCTACACATGGAGAGAACAAAAGCGGTTTTCCCCATTGAAGGTCTTGCGGCGATGATAACGAGGTCAGAATATTGCCAGCCCGATGTAATTCGGTCTAAATTGGTGAAACCGGATGGAACACCGCTAAGTCCATCTGCGCGAGTGGCGGCAAGCTCCATACTTTTGATGGCATTTTTAATAACGAGATTTATGGGCGTAATTTCTTTTTTTATGTTTCCATAAGCTAAGTCAAAGAGATTTTTTTCGGCGCTATCAAGGAGGTCGTCCACGTCAATACTTTGGTCATATGCTTGAGATTGTATTTCGGAGCTGATTCGGATAAGTTCTCGTTGTATGTATTTTTGTGCGACAATACGCGCATGATACTCAAGATGCGCCGCGGAGCCAACGCGTGAGACTAATTTGGAGACATAAAAAGCTCCGCCGACTTTCTCTAATGCCTCATTTTTTCTAAGTCTTTCAATGACAGTTAATTGGTCAATCGGCAAATGTGCAATAGAGAGGTCAAGAATAGCTTTAAAAATATGCTGATGTGCTTCTACATAAAAGCTTTCAGATTTTAAAATATCAAGGACATGTATTTCTTGTCCTTTTTCCAACATAATTGCTCCTAATACAGCTTCTTCTAATTCCACTGCTTGCGGCGGGACTCTTCCGTATTCTTCGTTTATCTCGTTAATGTTCTTAAATTTATTGTTTTTAAAGTTCTTGTCTTGCATGTTTATTGGTGTTTAATAAAATTATGTTTAAAATTATTAGTAAAAAAGATTTTTCCGGCTTCGTTAAGATGCGAATTATCCCCGAAAAAGATATTTTCATAAAAATATAAGCTATCCGATATCTCAAAGTTATTATATTTTTTTTGATAGTGTTGCATGTAATTTTTATACTGTTCAATAAAATCTTTATTCAAAGCGGCAAATGAATTTTCGTTCATCGGCATTGCAAAGAAAAATAAAAAAATATCTTTTTCACTACAAAGCGATAAAATTTTATTAAAATAATGGTCTATTGTAGGCGAGGGTTTGAAATATAACATTTTAGACTCGTAGTTTAATTCGTCACAGCTGTCTTTCAAATCAGGATGTTCTCTTTGTCCGCGATGTGTCTGCATCCATGTCTGCATTTGGGTATTAATATTTTTTGCGAAAAAAACTCTATTATTATAAATGTCCGCTTGATAAAATGGAATATATTTGAGACGGTACAAAAGAAATTTCAGCTGCGGAATATCTTTTAAGATGGTGTCATTAAGAAAGTATGAGGCATTATAAATTTCGTCAAAGTCTTGGTTTTCAATTAATTCATTTCTTACAGCATTTTCCCAGAAGCAAAGAATATCACAAAAAAAGCGAGGCGAGATAGATAAAAAAATAGTTTCCGGTTTTTGATATTGCTGTAGGTATTTTTTTAAGATATAAAAATTTTCTATAGCAGTGCTTCCTTCATACGCCATTGACCATGCGCTGTCTATATGCAACATATCTATTCCGGCATTCAAGCGCGATTCGCCGAGAAATAAATATTTTTTGGAAGAGTCCGTAATGTCAAGTTTTTTATTTAAGACAGATGTTAAATAATTCCATCTCCAATTGTTCTCCGAGTTATAATAAATCGGACAATATTTGATATAGATAAAACACGTAATATAAACTGTAAAAAAAATAAAAAACAATTTAATAAAAAACCAAAATTTACCATTTATTTTTGTCATATTCTACTATGTAAGTAGTTATTTCTATGTT
>DYQJ01000334.1 GCA_020719345.1 Draconibacterium orientale
TCAGTAAATTTGAATTTTGGTCACTATTTTTATACGCTACCAAAAATTTATTATATTTATAAAGATAATTTTTTTAATTTCTAATTTTTATTGTAAATTTGCGAATCCAAAAATAATTTTAAAAATATTTTTTATGTGTGGAATAGTAGGAATATTTGATTTGAAAAAAAATCCAAACGAATTGAGAGTTCAAGCACTTGAAATGGCTAAAAAGTTGAGACATCGTGGACCGGATTGGTCAGGAATATATGCCGGCGAAAAAGCCATTTTAGCACACGAACGTTTATCTATTGTAGACCCCCAATCAGGCAAACAGCCACTTTATAGTGCCGACGGCAAGCTTGTATTAGCGGTAAACGGCGAAATATATAATCACAAACAATTAAAGAAAAACCTGTCAGAACCTTATGAGTTTCTTACCGAATCCGATTGTGAAATAATTTTAGCCTTGTATCGTCAAAAAGGCGTAAACTTTTTAGAAGATTTGAACGGTATTTTCGCCTTTGCACTTTACGACATAGAAAAAGACGTATATTTAATAGCAAGAGACCACATAGGTATAATTCCGCTTTACATTGGATGGGACCAATGGGGAAATTTCTTTGTTGCCTCCGAGTTGAAAGCATTATCCGGATATTGCAACAAAATAGAAGAATTTTTACCCGGACAATATTTGTACAGCCCAGACAAAGAAGCTAATAAGTGGTATCAACGAAGCTGGACAAATTTTGAAAATGTTAAAGATAATACTTCAGATGTAGTAAAATTGCGTAAAGCTTTAGAAGACGCAGTGCATCGTCAATTAATGTCAGATGTGCCGTATGGAGTTTTATCATCCGGCTGATTAGACTCATCGGTTATTTCGGCGGTAGCTAAAAAATATGCAGCAAGACGTATAGAAACAGAAGACATTAGAGATGCTTGGTGGCCTCAATTGCACTCTTTTGCAATAGGTCTAAAAGGTTCACCCGACTTGGCCGCAGCACGAAAAGCAGCAGACCATATAGGAACGGTACATCACGAAGTAAGTTTTACTATTCAAGAAGGTTTAGATGCGATCCGAGATGTTATATATCATATTGAAACTTACGATATTACAACAGTACGTGCTTCCACTCCAATGTATCTTCTCTCGCGAGTGATAAAATCTATGGGCGTAAAGATGGTCTTAACAGGGGAAGGGTCAGACGAAATTTTCGGCGGATATTTATATTTTCATAAAGCACCTAATGGAGAAGCTTTGCATCAAGAAACGGTTCGTAAACTGAGCAAATTACATTTATACGACTGTTTGAGAGCCAATAAATCTCTCGCCGCATGGGGAGTAGAAGGCAGAGTTCCTTTTTTGGACAAAGAATTTATTGATGTTGCCATGTCATTGAATCCAGATGATAAACTCTCTCAAAACGGAAAAATAGAAAAACATATTTTACGAAAAGCATTTGAAGACTATTTGCCAGCATCTATTGTATGGCGACAAAAAGAACAATTCTCAGACGGAGTTGGCTACAGCTGGATCGACACACTCAAAGAAACTACCGCAAATGCAGTCTCGGACGAACAATTAGCAAACGCAAAATATAGATTCCCTATCAACACTCCGCGAAATAAGGAAGAATACTATTACAGAAGCATATTTGCCGAACATTTTCCATCAGATGAAGCAGCGTCATGTGTACCTTCGGTACCTTCAGTCGCATGTAGCACAGCTGAAGCATTGGATTGGGACAAATCTTTTTCACAAAATTTAGACCCATCTGGTAGAGCCGTAAAAAATGTTCACAATCAAAGTTACTAAAAAAGTTCTTTATAAGATTTTTTGGCATGTTTCATTTATTAGGTTACATTTCTTTGCGAAACTTTGCGTTTTTACCTTTGCGAGACTCTGCGTGAAATATTTGATTATCAATTTCTCGCAGAGTTTCGCAAAGTTTTTCGCAAAGTTTCGCAAAGAAAAAAGTGTAAACTACTTTTAAGCGGTTATGAAAGATGCCGATTTTTTATTTTTAACATTATTAATTTATTTATACCAAAGATTAATTATTTAGGTTCTCCAATGATTTTTGTGAAACCATCTTAAATATTATATTTTTAAGTGAAGTAAATGTCTAAATTTTGCACGACCACAAAAATCATTAGAACCTTATTAATCAGTTAAAATTTTTCAAATTATAAATAAATCAATTTAAGATGCAACCAATTAAAGAATTAAATCTCGGATATTCTGATTTTAAAAATATTATAGAAAATAATAACTATTTTGTTGACAAATCGTTACTGATAAAGGAAGTTATTAAAGCAGGAAAGTCGGTAATCTTATTGCCGCGTCCACGTCGTTTTGGAAAGACTCTTAACTTATCTATGTTAAAATATTTCTTTGAAATAGATAAACCCGGAAACGAAAAACTTTTTACCGAACTAAAAATCTGGCAAACAGAAGACGAAATAAAAGCCAAACGCGGAAAATACCCGGTAATATATCTAAGTTTTAAAGATGCGAAAGAGAGTAAATGGGAGAAATGTTACGAACAAATTATAGCCGAAATATCGGATTTATATCGCATAAATAATTTTTTATTATCTACAGATTTTTTAGAAGAAGATGAAAAACACACTTTTAAAGAAATAATAGACAAAAAGGCAAAAGAAATTGACTATCAACGAAGTATTAAGAGATTATCAGAATTTTTGTTTCGTTATTACAATCAGCAGGTAGTTATTTTGGTGGAT
>DYQJ01000335.1 GCA_020719345.1 Draconibacterium orientale
ACCTAAAATTTGTTGTTTCCGTACGATATAGGTAAGCGGCATATTTGCTGCACATTTTTTAGTACCTTTTTCGCCTCATTTTTCTCACCTGCTTGACCCTACCGACAAACGCTGGTTTTCTGGACTGATTAAATTAGATAATCAAGTACCCCCCCCTATCACAAAATATCTGAAATAGTTTTTAAAGTTGCTATTTTATATTTTTTTATTAATTCTTGATCATTTTCTTTTTCAATTAAAGCAAATATAGCAAGTTCAAATGTTGTATGATCGTAAATTGATAATTTTTCACCTATTTCTTGAAAAATTTCTTTAATTAACGGTCTAATTTTTATTCCAAGTTGTTCTGTATACGGTGACCTTTTTCTTCTATTTTTTCGTTTTTGTGGAAGTCTTTTTACAAAACCTGATTCAGACGCTACTTTTTCTAAATCTTTATAATTAACTAATTCACTATTTCTACTAACTTTCTCTACCAAACCAATATCTATCGCTTCATCGAGATTAAAACTTGCTCTTTTATTGTTCATATCATTATTTTATTTATTTAAATTAAGTAACTTAAATTTTACTTCTTCCGTAAAAGCTAAAACATTAGCTATAGCTTTATCCTTACCAGAAACTTCTTTTGAATCTAAATTCTCAATTACGCCACCAAATGAGCGTATAGCTCTAAACGCCTCTCTGTCTATTAATGAACAGTTAAATATTTCAATATCAGATTTTTTAAATTCATTAATTATATACGTAAGTGTACGTGGCGTAATCGCGGGATTAGTACGGGTAAAAAGAACGGAAAATGAAATTTCTCTTGCTAATAGCCTTTCCTGTCTTTTAATTAATTTTATAGTTTTTATAGCTTCATCAGCATCATCTTGTGACCCCTGGCACAGAATGATTACTAAATCTGCTTTGCTAATTGCACTTGCTACTGACATGCTTGCAGTACCTTCTAGATCAACAATAACAAAAGCACTATTTTGATTAGCATTCTCTATATCATCTATTATGCTATCTTCATCTGAGTTTTCTATTATTTTTATATTTTGTGGACAACCTTTTTTTAAAGCCCATTTAGCACTATGTTGATTTGGATCGGCATCAATTAAAGTAATGATCATGCCTTTAGAGTTGCCTTGCCTTGCAAACTCGGATGCTAAAATAACCGCAGCTGTTGTCTTGCCCGCTCCTCCCTTAGAGGAGGCAAATACTATTATACTCATAATGTTTTACTCCGCTTATACAAATACTTCGTACAGAGAGTATAACTGATAGCTATCTGTTATACAATAAAAATCTAGTAGCTATCTGATATCTAGTAGATATCAGATAGCTACTAGATATTGGTTAGATAGCTAATAATAATTTTATATAGTATATTCTATGAAATTATTATTATTATTGATTTATACTATTTTTTAGGGTAAATATAAAACTTATCTAATTTTGCTAGTATTTATGAAAAAAAAGAAAACCACCAATCAAGTAGCAAGTATAACTGTACCACCAGAAATTTTACAGGAAATTGATGAGTATTGTTCTATTAATTATATACCACGTACTTCTTTTTTTGTAAAAGCAGCTAAGGAATTTCTAGATAGACACACAGAATTAATAAATTTAGATTCAAATGTAACAGATAAAGATAAAATGAATATCAAAGACAAAAAATAAAAAAAGTGCCAAATCTATAAAAGACTTGACACTAATTTCACCAATATTAGGATTTATAGTAAGAATTAATCTTTTGCTGAGCATTAATTTCTTACTGTCAATATACACCTTACTCTTGGTAGTTTCAAGTATTTTTTTGGTTTTGGCTTCATAAAATTGAGGAAAAAATGCAAAATTTATCACTATTTGAGAGTAATTCTCAACCATTTATCATAGATAATCACTTATCTTTCAACTTTAACGATCCTATCAAGCAAAATCTTACTACATTTTATTCACTTATAGAGACCAAATCCTATACTCCAATCACAAGCTGCGTTCTTGAACACATCATCACAACTACCAACCTCACTTCTTGCGAGAAACTCTATTATTTACTTGCCGATAGCCTTGCTCTAATCAGCAAGAATAAAGGTTATAGTAGATATTGCGCTCTACCGAGCGAAGATTGGGCTGATCGTCTTGGATGCTCTAGGTCTTTAGTTTTTACAATGCAGCAAAGCTTAGTAAAGAAAGGTTATTTTATTATAAATAAAGATTTTGATGAAATAGGTAGAAATGAAAGAAACCTTATCACACCTACTCTTCCTACTTCCGTATTTAATCATTTAAACGAGAAGTATCCAGATAGAGTAGGGGATTATACTTCTTATAATCCTTTAAGCGAATGCAAGAGAGCTTATTTAGATAGAACCAAGCTATTTATTAAACTTAACTATAATCTACTTAAGCTCATTAGTTCTAATGAATATCCGAACTCTAGGCAAAAAGTTATGTGGCTGGGTTTTTATACTAGTTGTTATAAAAACTATATGTTATTGGCGAAAAAGGGTTTTGGTTTAGGTGGGTATAGTTACAGCGATGATTCTAGTTTTTCTTTTATCACCTCTTACAAGGAGTTAGCTGAGTTATATTCTTGTAATACTAAGTATATATCTAAAACTATTAGAGCCTTAGAAAAGCTTGGTTTTATAAAAACAAAAAATATTTACTAAGGTGGCCCAATTTGTCTAGACTAAAAAATCAAAATTTAGAGATATAATT
>DYQJ01000336.1 GCA_020719345.1 Draconibacterium orientale
GAAATATTTGATTATCAATTTCTCGCAGAGTTTCGCAAAGAAAAAAGTGTAAACGACTTTTAAGCGGTTATGAAAGATGCCTTAAGAACCATTATTTTTTGATGAAAATAAAATCGCCACCTTCGTCTCCGGTTTCTTTTACTTCTCCGTATTGGGGGACTTGTCCGTTTGAGCTGTTATTAATTACGGCTATTTTAAATTTAGCAAATAATTGTTCGGAAGACAAATAAGTATCTTTATTTTCGGTCAGCCGTTTGACTAAGTATTCAATAAACACACTTTTATCAGGGACTTCGCTTAATGCTCCACTTGTCATAGCTTTTCGGCTTGGCAGTTCATATAGTTGATTAGTAGCGATATCTGCATTAGCAAAGGCATCACGACTTTTAAATATTCCTCCTCCAAAGCATGCGTCTGTTATTAGCAAGTTGTGTTTTACGGGTATTGCTTTCATGTAGTCACGTATGGTGCTGTTGGAGAGCCATGTTCCGCGAGTTGTTTTATAAGAATCTGCGGCGAGCCAGTATCCTTGTTTGAAGTTTTCGTCCCAATATCCATGTCCTGCATAAAAAATTAATAAATTATCTTTATCAGTGCAATTTTCGTAATAATAGTCCAGAGCATTAGTTATATCTAAGACGGTAGGATTTTTCAAGAATTTAATATTTGCAGTTTCAAAAGTATAATAAGTAATTAATGCGGTATACAAACTTTGTGCATCTTTAATAGGATTGTCAAGGTCGTTAATGGCAGCATCTTGATAATCTTCTACTCCTATTATTAGTGCGTAATATTTACCGGTAGTTTTAATTGTTTTATTTGTAGTAACAGGTTCATTTATAGGAGTTACCTCTTCGGTTATCTCATTTCTTGTGAGAGTAAAAGTTTTTTTAGTAGTATTACTTTTAGAGTCTGTTGCTGTTACGGTATAAACGTTTTCTCCTACTGCGAGTAGTACATTTTTAGAGAAATTTCCTTTTGCGTCTATTGCTGCTTCTTCGCCATTTATTTTTACCTCGTATATTCCGCTTACGTCTGTTGCTGTTCCGGCAATTTTTATTGTTTTTTCATCTAAAGGTTTTAAACCTCTGCTCAAATCGGGGGAAGTTATCGTAATTAAAGGTCCATCTACGTCAGAATTAGTTACCACTTCGGTTACTACGGTTTTATTTCTAACTTTGTAAGCGTACCAGTTCCCTGTTTTATAGTTCCCGTCGTCAGATATAAATATCATGTCGTTGATGCATGACAGTGCTGCACCGCATGTTCCGTTAGCGAGAGTATATTCTTTAACATAATTACCTTCGAGGTCGTAGATATACAATTTTTTATTGTCGCCGTCATAGGTATAAATATATTTGTCGTCTACGGCAACGTTTCCATCTCCTGCAAGTAGGTTTTTACCACATTTAAGATTGTAAATAGTTTTTACTAATGTTCCATCGGAGACCTTAAATTTTTTGAGAGTCCCTTGTTTCATATAATAAAAATAATTATTATCGGAACTTAATTCTATTGATGCTTGGTCGTAATCGTATAATGAGCTGTATAATTTAGAAAAACTACCTGTTGATAAATTGTTTACTTTATAAATATTTTTATCAAAAGCACTTATATAGAAGCACTTATCAGTGTTGTTGTACATAACTCCTCGCATGTCTAAAAGGATAGGATACTGCTGGATAAATTTGCCGGTAAGGTCATATTTATTAATAAATCCTTTGGAGACACTGCCTCCGTTTGAAGCGTAATAATAATTTCCATCAAAAGTGATGTGAAAATTATGATTATAAGCATTATCTTGGAATTGCATTTTTAGTATGGGTGTTTGTAAATCAGAGGCATCAACGGTTGAAGTGGTAGTTTTAACAACTTCAGTAGTGGTTGTTGTAGTCGTAGTTGTAGTTTTTTTAATTTTATAACCGTACCATTTTCCTGTTTTATAGTTTCCATCAACGGAGATAAATAGTAAATTATTTGTATAAGACAATGCCATTCCGCAGCTTCCGTAGGAGATGTAAAATTCTTTAACATAATTTCCGGACATGTCATATACAAATATTTTTTTGTTCGTAGCATCGCATGTGTATATGTGAGTGTCGTCTACCGCTACTGCTCCGTCTCCGCCGTAATTAGTTGAGCCACATTTCAAGTTATAAAAAGTTTTTATCAGCGAGCCGTTTGCGAAGTCATATTTTTTCAACGTTCCTTTGTAAAAATAATATATATATTTGTTGTCCGGACTCAAAGCTAAGCTTGCTTGGTCGTATTCAAATAATTTAGAAAAAATATTAGAGTAAGTTCCCTTAGCAAGGTCAGTAATCTTATAAACTCCTTTGTCATAGGTACTCGTATATAAACATTTGTCGTTGGAATTGTACATTAGTCCTCGCATGTCAAGTGCGATAGTGTAGCTCTGGATAAATTTTCCACTTAGGTCATATTTATTTATCATACCCTTAGAAGCGGAGCCGCCGTTGGAGGTGTAATAAAACGTTCCATCGGAGACAATGTGAAAGTTGTGATTATAAGCATTGTCGTCAAATTGCACCTGTAATTCTGGGGTTATAAACTCCGATTGCGAATACAAGACATGATTAGCGATTATCATCATCAAAAGAACAATTATCTTTTTCATAAAATAAATTTTTAGAGTTAAACTTTTGATAGCGTAAAATAATGGTGACTAAACACGCTATTTATTTTATTTTCAAG
>DYQJ01000094.1 GCA_020719345.1 Draconibacterium orientale
GAATCAAAGAAAAAGAAATTTTTTATAATACTTTTATTTTTATCTATTTATGCAAATTTAGGAATAAAGAAGGTTTATTCAAAACTATAATAAAAACACAATTAATAGATTAAGAAACTATAATTTTTTATGAGTTAGTAAGTTGTTGATAATTGTATGTTCATTTTGTTTGCCATTTCTAAAGCGCGTTTAGTGGTGTGCCACGTGTTTATTTTGGTATCTTTAAAATGTTTCTTAAACCATTTGAATAAATCATTTGCCAAAGTAATTATTTTTTCGTCTTTCAATATTAGTTCTTTATCGGCATTGTATTGGTATTGCGAAAAATAAATTCTTCCAGTTCGCAATATTTTTTCTGCTTCCGAAAAATAACTTTTACGATACTCAATAAAAGCCGCCGACATATCATCTACGACATACTCGTCTCTGTTCTCAAAATAATTCATCTTTATATCTTTAAGAAACTTTGGAAGAGTGAAATAAATTTTTAAATCTTTTATGTTTGTAAAAGTTTCAATTATTTTTGGTTCGCAAACAGTATTTGAAGTAGCAACAACAACAAGTCCTTGCAAATTAATATATTGCTGCAACTCCACCGCATCTTCGGGAGTCATAAAAAAGTTTATCTGATGGCTTTTCATAGGAAAATTATAGTAAAGTAACAACAATAAATGTAGAAATAAATATTAACCATAAAATAAGCAATGTTTTGTATGAGTGAAAAAAAACTTTGATTCCTGTTACTTTTTCTATTTCGTTGATTGCTTTTTGTTCGCGCGCAACGGGATTGCCGGCTTTGGTTTGCACTCCTACTTGGTGGATTTCTACTATTTTACCTTGCTCGTTTAATACCGCAATATCAGGATAGCGCTTTTTACCGTTTCCAACATCTATATCCGGCTCTTCAATGGCAGTAATTTTATTTTCCAAAAAATAGTCTATTATTTTTTTTATTAAACTCCTGTGTTTTTCACAACCTTTGCGACCATCAGGATTTGGTATTTTTTTTTGTTCACTCATTTTTTATGACTAATTTATAGCAAGTTTAACGTTGTTTTGTTTTGCCCAAAGCATTGTGCGTTTGGTTGTGTGGCGAGAATTTATTTTGGTATCTTTAAAATGTTTCTTAAACCAATTGAATAAATTTTTAGCAACAATTAAAAAATCTTCATCGTTTTGTTTTTCTTCGTCTGTTTCGTTGTAAAGTACTGTTTTATAATACAATCGTCCCTTGTTCATTTCATTTGATTCTTTGTCATATCGCGACGCAATGTATTCTATTAATGTAGAAGAATAATCAATTACTACATACTCGTCTCTGTTCTCAAAATAATTCATCTTTATATCTTTAAGAAACTTTGGAAGAGTGAAATAAATTTTTAAATCTTTTATGTTTGTAAAAGTTTCAATTATTTTTGGTTCGCAAACAGTATTTGAAGTAGCAACAACAACAAGTCCTTGCAAATTAATATATTGCTGCAACTCCACCGCATCTTCGGGAGTCATAAAAAAGTTTATCTGATGGCTTTTCATGGTGTCTAAGGAATTTTTTTAATTGTAAATTATCAATTATTTATGTGCAAGCTAATTGCAAATTTAAAGCAAATTCCACCAACTTATTATCCGTTGGTTTTATTTGTATATATAAATGTCTATCTATTTGATTAATTTCTTTAATTTTTGCTATCAGTTTTTTTTGCAATTTAATTTCAGCTTTAACAAGTTCGGAGCCACTTATTAACTTGGAATAAATGTCTTTATGTAAATTTTGGTCAATATTATTTATTGTAACAAAATACATTATTACACTTTCTAATGACAAATCTGAAACTCGTAAAATTAGATTTTGTTCTTTATTTATAGAATATTTAAGGCAATGATATAAGGCACTTACTGAATTTAAAGCCAATGAAGCAGATAAATTGCCTGGAAAATCATCGGTATCCGGTGTTATTTCATTATCTTCCCAAAATTGATTTATAAGTTGTTTAATAATGTGAATATTATCAAAACCTGCAATGTGTTTTCGTAGCGCAATTAGTCCACTATACAAGATATCTGGTCTTCCATAATCTTCATATTCAGAGAAATTTGCGTAGTCCGGAAATAATTTTTTACAAATCATATATCCAAACGAAAGTGATTGAATGTAATTTAGACTAGCTAAATCATTTTCTATAAGCAATATTTCAGTATTTTTCATATACTTAAATGCTGTTGTAATTACGTTGTTTTAAAATTGTTGTTCCGAAAAAATAAAATATTACTCGGCAAATATAAATAAAAAAAATTGAATTTTTATGTAATTAGTTTTTTTTTTTTATAAATTTATACCATAATTATTTTGATTTTCAATAATCAAAATAAATCTAAATTCTCAATTTAGTAAAATTTAAAAAATAACTTTAGAATTCATAATTTACAACTACTTGATATTCAAGAAAAAACCAAATTATAATTCTTAATTTATAATTTATAATTTACTTAAGAGTCTTTAAAGTATAATGAAAATTTTTATTATTAATTTTTTTAATTTTATCAATATGAAAGTAACATTTTTTTCCAAAATTATCTGTTTAATATTTATATTAAACTTTTTTTCAACACATTACGCATCTTCACAGCGCGTATATGCGTCGGAGGGTATCAATATGCCCGGCACGTGGACTACACCTATATGGGAGAATCCACCGAAAAATCTCGTATTAGCAAGCTCCGAACAAAGTCTCGGTGGCAAAATAGTCTTAATTGATGAAAATCTGGCACAACCACATTTTCAATCTATCTTCTCGGTTGCAGCAAGCGGCGGCGATTTAGTGGGCGGAACTTATGAATACAAATTTTCAAGCGGTCCGCTTGATAAGATTTGGAATAATACGTGGGGAGGAGTTGCTACTGTTATCAATCAAGTTCAGAGTTACACTTATCAATCTGCGATTGACAATAGTATAACCATCGCAAATGGCAAATATTATGTTATGAATTTCAATGACAACCTCTACACTTCTACAAAAGCTATATTCATGGAGCTCTCGGCATATCCCGTTACTATAGGTGATGTTTCGTATTCTCCTATCGTGCCGCAAGCCAATGAAGAAGTAACAGTAAATGTAAGCATCTCGGCAAACAAATCGCCGGAGGAAAAAGTATATTTGCGTTATACCAAAGACTCGTGGCTGACCTTTAGTTTGGTAGAATTTACATTTTCTGCAACCGAAGGCACAGCCAAAATACCGGGCTTTCCTGATGCAACTAAGGTAGATTTTTATGTGTTTTCTACTACTATAAGCAATCCTACAGGCGATTTTGACTTGATAACAATAGATTTTAACAATAATCTCGGCAATAATTATTCTTATACCGTAGGTCAAGAGGTAAATTGCGGCTCTGATATAGCACTTATTTTAACCGTCCCTTCGTTTCCACAAGAAAGCGAATCTATAACCATACGTTTTAATGCTACTCTTGGCAACGGTGCTTTAGCCGGTTATGATGGCGATGTTTACGCACATACAGGTGTCATCACCTCCGCAAGCTCCGGCGATTCGGATTGGAAATATATTGTAAGTACATGGGGCGCAAACACAGAGGAGACAAAATTTACTAAAATAGGCGGCGATTTATATGAACTAACTATCAGCGACTTACGAAGTTATTACAATGTTCCTATAGCGGAGGACATCTTAAAAATCGCTATGGTTATTCGTTCGGGTGAACCTATCAACATAGCCCAGCCGACTAATTTTTACGTTGCCAGAAACACCGATGGCACAGATATTTTAATCCCTATTTATAGTTTAGACCTGAATGTTAAAATACTTAGTCCTTCTCGACGCGATGCACTTGTGCAACCTAATACCCTTCTTCCTATTTGTGTGGAAGCCTTAGAAGCTGAGAAGATAGATATTTATGTTGATAAAGACTTTGTTTATTCCCAAGAAGGCAATTCTATAACTTACGGTTTGGCAACGCATAATTTATCTCCCGGCTTACATTGGGTAAAAGCTTTTGCAACCAAAGGAGAAGAAGAGGTCAAAGACTCTGTTTCTATTTATATTCGTGGTCTTGTCAATGTGGCTCCACTTCCTGAGGGTATAACAGGTGGCGGTATTCATTATGATGCAGTAGATAAAACTAAGGTAACCTTAGTCTTACACGACCCTGCCGGACATAAAGAGTTTGCCTTTGTGATAGGAGATTTCAACGGCTGGAGTGTTTGCGATGAAGGATACATGAACCGAACTGCGGATGGACTCTTCTATTGGAAGACAATATCTAATCTTACTTCAGGCAAAGAATATGCTTATCAATATTATATTGACGGGGAATTAAAAATTGCTGACCCGTACACAGAAAAAGTTCTTGACCCTTGGAACGACAAATGGATTCCTGATTACAATTATCCTAATCTTATAGATTATCCTAATAACTATGCCACAGATATCGTTAGCGTACTTCAAACCGGAAAAACAGAATATCAATGGTTGTATTCGGATAATTTTATCCCGCAAGCGCAGGGCAGTACTCACAAAAATTTGATAATATATGAACTCCATATCCGCGACTTCGTCAGTTCACGTGCCATTAGAGATGTGACCGCCAAACTTGATTATTTACAAGAGCTTGGCGTCAACGCTATAGAGCTAATGCCTATCAACGAATTTGAGGGAAATGATAGTTGGGGCTACAACCCGTCATTCTATTTTGCGCCGGATAAAGCGTATGGTACCGAAACAGATTACAAACAATTTATAGATGAATGTCACAGACGCGACATCGCTGTCATCATAGATTTAGTTTTCAATCACTCGTATCGTCAGTCACCTTTCTTACTTATGTACTACGATGCCGTAAACGACAAACCGACATCAGATAATCCTTATTACAATGTTACGTCTCCAAATACCAGCTGGAGTTGGGGCTACGATTTCAATCACGAGAGTTTACACACTAAGAAACTCGTAAAAGACGTTTGCTCGTATTGGATAAACGAATATAAAATTGATGGTTTTCGTTTTGATTTTACCAAGGGATTTACCAACACTCCCGGCGATGGCTGGAATTATGACCAGACACGTGTAAATATCTTAAATGAATATAACTCACATATTTACAGTGCTTATAATAACAATACTACTCGTTATCCTTACGTTATCTTAGAACATTTAGCCGACAACAGCGAAGAATCGGCTCTCGCCGCCGCAGATATGATGCTATGGACCGGACAAGCATTGAATAGTGTTTACAATCAAGCCACAATGGGATTTGAAAGCAACTCCAATTTTTCTTCGGCTTACTACGGCAATAGAGGATGGAGTAACGCAAACTTAGTGCAATACATGGAAAGTCACGACGAAGAACGTATGATGTACCGAAATTTATTATATGGAAATTATACGAAGACTCTTGAAAACGGAGTCAAACATACCAAAACAGTAGTTCCACTTTTTATGCTCATTCCGGGTGCTAAAATGATATGGCAATTCCAAGAACTCGGCTACGACATCAGCATAGATGACCCTTGTCGTATTTGTCCGAAACCGATACATTGGGAATATTATGACGACCCTTACCGAAAAGATTTATACAACACTTTTAGTATGACCGCAAATTTAATAGAAACCTCTGAAATTTTTGAAGGA
The DNA here is from genome assembly GCA_020719345.1 of Draconibacterium orientale. Taxonomy (GTDB): domain Bacteria; phylum Bacteroidota; class Bacteroidia; order Bacteroidales; family DYQJ01; genus DYQJ01. Next base: position 5,643 of record DYQJ01000094.1, read on the forward strand.
AATAATACTTCTTTTTCTTCTGACTTAGCAGGAAATATTAAAAAAATGTGGCTAAGCAACGGCACGACTAATATGGTTGTAGCCGCCAATATATCTGGCACTACTCCTTATACTTTTGCTCCCGGTTTTCATGCAAACGGAACATGGCACGAGTATTATTCTAATACAAGTTTGGAAGTAACTGACAATGCCGGACATACCGTAACATTAGAACCCGGCGAGTTTAAAGTATGGACAAGTAAAAAAGTGGCTGTTAAATTAAATTTTATCGTCAAAAATAATGATAACAACAATGCTGTAGATGAAGCCGTAATAACACTATCTAATCAAGAGGTGGTCAGCACTGATGCCTCCGGAGTAGCCGAGATAATGGTAAAACTCAATCAAACAATAGATTATACAGTGACAAAAGATGGCTATGAACTCGCCGAAGGAACGTTAAATGTAACCGATAAAGATATTGAAACAACTATCCTCTTGAAGCCAACGGTTAATATATTGGAAAACAAGAGCTCCGATTTTACAGTGTATCCAAATCCTAATCAAGGACATTTTCAATTATTTAGTCCATATAACGCAGAGGCAAATATCTATGATATAGCCGGAAGAAATGTTAGAACCGTAAAAATTATCCGAGGAACTAATTATCTTGATTTAAGTGAATTAAAGAAAGGTATTTATATCATTAATTTATCTTATGAAAATAATAATTCTTTTGAAAAGATTATTATTAATTAATTTTATATAATATTTTACTTTTATTTTATTATTATTTTCTTTTTTTTTTCTAACTTTGTACAAAACAAAAACAAATATAATACGCAAGTCATGGCAAAAATATTAATAATAGATGATGAAGCTCCCATTCGGAAAGTCTTAAAAGAGATATTAGAATACGAGAGTCATACCGTAGAAATAGCAGAGAATGGAATGGTCGGATTAGAGAAATTGGAAAGTAATGATTTTGAGGTAGTCCTTTGTGATATAAAAATGCCTAAGATGGATGGTCTGGAGGTCTTAGATAAGATATTGGAAAAAGATACCGATGTTCAAGTCATTATGATCTCCGGTCATGGAAATGTAGAGACTGCTGTAGAAGCAATGAAAAAGGGCGCTTACGACTTTATAGAGAAACCGGTAGATTTAAATAGATTACTTTCTATCGTAAGAAATGCTTTAGATAAGAAGACGTTAGTCTCTGAAACAAAGAAGCTTCGCAAAAAGATAAATAAGACATTTGATATGATAGGTGACTCTGCGGCTATCGTTAAGATAAAAAATATTATAGACCGCGTCGCCAATACCGATGCCCGCGTGATGATAACCGGAAGCAACGGAACAGGTAAAGAATTAGTAGCACGCTGGTTACACGAAAAAAGTGACCGCTCGGTCAATCAATTTGTGGAGGTCAACTGTGCTGCTATTCCGTCCGAGCTTATAGAAAGTGAATTATTTGGACACGAGAAAGGTGCGTTCACGTCAGCACACAAACAACGAAAAGGTAAATTTGAACTCGCACACGAGGGAACGATATTTCTTGACGAAATAGGAGATATGAGTCTCGCCGCACAAGCTAAAGTCCTTAGAGTATTGCAAGAAAACAAAATAGCCCGAGTAGGAGGAGATAAAGACATAAAAGTGAACGTCAGAGTAGTCGCCGCAACAAATAAAGATTTGAAAGAAGAAATTAAACACAACCGCTTTCGCGAAGACTTATATCATAGATTAAGTGTTATTTTGATACATGTCCCAAGTTTAAATGAACGAGTAGAAGATATCCCGTTGCTTGCAGACCACTTTATAGAAATGGTTTGTGAAGAATACAATATGCCCAAGAAAAAAATCACCAAAGATGCCATAGAAGAACTACAAAAGCTGCAATGGACAGGAAATATACGAGAGTTTAGAAATGTAATAGAACGACTAATAATTTTGTGCGAGAAAGAAATCACCGCAGCGGACATATTAGCTTTTGCGCGTCCATTAAATTATTCGGTACTTTAAATTGTTCTTCTTGGTAATAACATTTTGATTAATAATAATTTGTCGCTTCCTTTTTAAAAATGTGGCAACCCTAAAGTTGCCACTAATTTACAAAATATACTGTTACAAAATATACTGTGATTGCTTATAATATAAAATGAAAATACGACATCTTTCATAACCGCTTAAAAGTAGGTTACACTTTTTTCTTTGCGAAACTATGCGAGAAATTGATAATCAAATATTTCACGCAAAGTTTCGCAAAGAAGTGTAACCTAATAAATGAAACATGCAGAAAATACTCTAATTAAAGTGTAATTTAATTCTATAAAATATGAAGTCTGAAAAAACTGTACTTTATGACCCAAATCAAGATTTGTATATCTTGCAGCTAACCGCAAAAAAATATAAATGGTGGTGGTTGTTACTCTTTTTGCTCTTATTTTTTATCCCAATTCCTTACTCCTTGAAATTTAATACATTAGACAGTATTAAAAAAGACATACTCCCGGATACTAAAATAATTTTAGATTGTAACAACAAACAGCAAGAAAAAATAACCAATTCTGAAGGAATAGCAAAATTTTATGTTAAATGGGATATCTTGATTGTTTATTTGTTTAGAAGTTCAAATATAAATTTCGAAATAAATATAACCGCAGATAAAGAGTGTCACCAACAATATACTGACACTTTAGATTTTAAAAATATTAAAAGTGCTGACCTCATTCGGCTTGAACTTGTCCCCAAAAATATCAATATATTAGTTGTAAACAAAATTAGCAACTCTCCAATAGACGGTGCCAACGTAGAAATAACTAAATACATAAATTCCAAAACAAGTACTGACTCCAAAAAGACTAATCCCTTCGGACTCGTCTCTTTTTATTTTGAGAACTCCGATAAAATTTTTATTAAAGCTACAAAAAAAGACTATCTAAGCGACAGCATTGAAATAAATTCTATGGACTATCTTTGCAAAAATGATGACTCGTTAATACTAAGATTAGAAAAGATTTACGACCCCGTACCTCGACCTCCATGTGAAGGCTGCGGAGTATTTTTTACAGGACGATTAGTAGGCGAAAAAGTAAAAAACAGTCGCGGACTAAGTATCCCATACTTTGTTGACGAGTGGAGTGAATATGTAGGTTCAGGAGAATACACCAACAACACCACTGCCTTTCCTAAAGCCGTAGCCAGCAGCTTTGATGGAATAGCAATAGATTCGGGAACACGACTCATCATCTTCGCCGAACCTAATTTCAAAGGCGATACTTTATTAGATGCAACCGGACCATTGATTATTAATAATGTTATTTTCAAAAGCAGCTATACTTATGTCAATACTATCACTTTTCCGGATGCCAAAGTTCAAGCAACTTTTCCGCCGGAGCTAAGGACATGGAGTGAAACAGATATGCAGAATTGGAGCAGTGGCTCGGTAAAAATTATTTGCGAATAAATTATTAATTCTTTGATTCATTAATCATTACTTGATATTTATCAAAATTTTTGTTTGCAATAAAATTAACATTTTTATACTTTGTGAGCAAATATTTCTTGTTTTTTCCCTCATATCCGATGGCATAATTTATTTGTGCGGCGCTTGTTTGTATTGTTATTTTTGGAGGTAAAATATCAACAAGCGTCTTCTCTAATATGTTGCACAATAAGTCTTTCCATATTTCTGTCATCACTAATTCAAAAAAGGCATGATGAAAAGGTCCGGCTATTAGCGATTTCTCAGGCGTCAGTTCGTCAGATTTGTGCAAACCGGTTCGCAAAATTTTCACATTATTGTTCTCAAAGAGCTTGTAAATGTGCTTAGTCCATTCTATGGCTTGCTCTAAACTAATAGGAACGAATTTTTTATTTAGAAAAAGTTGTTCCATTTCGGTGTTCTTGATGACAAGTGTCGGATATATTCTGGTTGTTTGGGCATTCAAATTAATTATATCTTTTGCGGTTTGAAAAGATTTTTCAAAATTATCTTCGGGCAGTCCTATCATCATTTGCATACCTAACTGAAAATTATATTTTTTTATCAGCTTGGCGGCATTAACAATATCTGCGACACTGTGTCCTCGCTTTGCTTTATTAAGGACTTCGTTATCAGTAGATTGAACCCCTATTTCTATTGCTGTGACATTGTATTTTTTTAATATCTGCAAAATTTCTTCATCTATATAATCGGGTCTTGTAGATATGCGTATGCCTTTGATATTATTGTTATTAATGTATAAATTAGCAGTTTCCAAATATTGTATTTGTAATTTCTTATCTATACCGGTAAAATTTCCTCCGAAAAAAGCTATTTCAGTTTCTTTATTTTGTGTTGTCGTCAGATATTTTTCTATAATATCCTTCACTTCTTGCGGTGAAGGAATATTATTTTGTCCGCTAATTTTATGTTGATTGCAAAAAATACATTTATTTTTACACGCAAGTTCCGGAATAAAAATAGGGATATTACAATGTTTCATCTTTCAATATTATAAGAAGTTATAAATCAGTTTTATACCAAAGAGATGATGTATGACTTGCGGATATGGTACGGGCGTATATTTGTCGTTGTAAGATAGTTGTTTATTAGCGAGTATATTATTTCCAAAAATAGATATTCCTAATTGTCGGCGGAAGAATCGTTTTTCTATTTGCAAATCTAATCTCGGTATAGGAGAATATTTCGTAAGTATTACTCCGGTGTTGTCGTTATAAGCTTGAGTAACATAGTTATATGCGTATGCGATTTTAAAGTCGCTATGCCAAGAGGTGTTGAGAGTAATAAATAGATTTTTTTCGGATATATCAAAATATGTTCGGAACTTCAAGATGTGCATAGGTGTCAGTGGTCTGTCGTAACTCTCTATATTATAATATATTCCTTGCGGGTCGTTGGGGATTTTTTTAGCAAATTTGTTGCGTTGATAAAAAGAATATGACATCTCAAAAGTTAAATTTGTCAGCATCATGTATTTTAAAACAGCATCTACGCCAAAATATTCGCCGTCCATGATGTTGGTATAATATACAGGAATAATACTTCTGTCGGGAAATATTTGAGAATATTCTATGGGATATTTAGAAAAGTCAGAATCAATAAAGATATTGTCTTTAAAATAAGAATAATATCCGCTCAAATCTATATTAAAATTTTTAATAGGCAAAAAACGTATTCCGAGTTCATAAGTATCAAACAATGTGGGTTTGACTTCTTTACCGGATATCATTCCGATGATGAGTTCATTTGTTCCGGGCAAGTATAAAGTGGGATTTGGATATAACATTAAAACGCGTTCTAAATTAGTTTGTGAATATGCCGGTATGCTGTAGCTTCGCGAGTAAGCTCCCCATAAAGTTAATTTGTTCTTAGGATAGAATGAAAATCTTAGACTCGGAGAGTATTGCGGTTTGCGGCTTATCAGAGTCCATACTTCTGATTTTATACCGCCGATAATATCTAACTTATTGAAAGTAACCTTATCTTGCACGAAGATGGAGTATAGAAATTCGGTATTGTATGGTTCAATATAATTAATGTCTTGGTTGCGGTCAGTGATAAAATTAAAATCATATACAGATAAATTGGCGCCGATGCTGATATTGTGGTTCTTAAAAGTTATATTATCTTGTAATTCAATATTATATAATATATCTGTTCCCGCATCAATATCTGTTGTGGCAAATTTAAGTGCGAGAAAAAGATTATGAGAATTAGAGAAGTTATAATCTAATTTGTCAGTTATTTGCAGACGTTGAGTCTTATTTTCTATTATAAAAGGTGCGAGTATTTTATGAGTTGCAGTAAAAAAATCACTTGTCTTATAAAAATAATGAGTATTCATTGTATTAGTTAAATTTGTGGACAACTGATTTTTCATATTTATTCCGCACATGATGGCATTTACTCCGTAAACGTCATCTGCTATGAATTTGTTTTTCACTATTGTATCTGCTTTATCTATTCGCGGGGCGACGATTGTTGAGTCTTCAAAGTGTGGATTTTTAGGGTATCCATCATGTCGTTTGTAGTTGAAATATGCCGATATATGATTTTTTTCTGATATTTTGTGACTGTATCTTAGAAAAATATTATTATATCCCATGTTTCCTATGCTGACAGAGGTTTTTAGTCCTTCAGATTTGTCAGCATCTTTTGTAAAGACATTTATTACTCCGCAGTTAGCATTGGCGCCATATATAACTCCGCCGGGTCCTTTGATTATTTCTATACGGTCGATTTGCTCCAGCGGTAAGTCAAAATTATAAGAAATTAGTCCGGAAGTTTGAAATGATGCTATATTTACCCCGTCTACCATAAAAACGATAAGTTTAGAAAATGGGGAGAGCTCCGTATGCAGTGCATAGCTTGAATGTAAATAAGTTATGTCTTGAAAGAAGAATCCGCAGGCGAGGTTTATCACTTCTATGAGACGAGTGTATCCGCTTCGTTGAATATCTTCTTGAGTAATAATGTAAACTGATGTAGCAACATTTTGCAGTTTTTCTGTTTTCTTTGAGACAGATGTTACTTCAAGTGTTAATAATTCTTCAAACGAAAGGTCAAAAATATCTACTATGTTACTTAGAAAGATATTATAAGTATTATCATTGACCATTTTTATCTCGTTGACGGTCATTCCTTGGAACTCGGAGAAGCTGACAGTACTCATAGCTTTAGGTAGTTTGATTTTAAAATTGCCGTTTTCATCCGTTATTACGCTTATCGTAGTATCTTTGATAGATACTTTTATACCTTGCAGAGGCATCTTCGTGTTAGATTCATATACCGTTCCTTTTACAGTTCGGACTTGCGACAGGAGATTGGGAATAAGCGCTAAGAACATTAGCAAAAATAAAATTGAGTTTTTCATAAAATTTAATATAAGTGTTAGAAATATTTGTCAAAAATAAACAAAAAAAACAACATTTAGATAAAACTCACGAAAAAAAACAGCAGTAAGTAAATTAAGAATTATAATTTATAATTTACTAACTCCTATCGGAGTCGGGAGGATTTTTATATTTGTCCACCGATTTTATCAGTGGTTATTAATGTGTAACTCCTATCGGAGTAAAAAAAATAAAAATAATTTTAAAAATAAAATTATTTGATTAATTTTGAACCGTAAAAACGGCATCTTTCATAACCGCTTAAAAGTAGGTTACACTTTTTTCTTTGCGAAACTC